>JAPLUR010000091.1 GCA_026397505.1 Candidatus Zixiibacteriota bacterium | reverse complement strand
TATGAATGCGGCTTTCAGGGCCGCCTCCTCGGATGTCTGCTGCCCAAAGACAGGGGTCACGAAAAGTAGTAAGGCCAGGCCTATAATGTAATTCTTCATCTCTATTCTCCGGTATTTCTGAAAGATATGCGTCCGACCATATTCATTTTATGGATTATCGACAAGGAATTGATTGCCCTTGAATGCCGCCCGCCGGGCAAGTCCCTTACTTTGGCCCCAAAGCGGAATTTTCTCTTGCCGTCCGGCAATATTTTGCTTGCGTGGGAGGCGGAACTCGGTTATAATTAAGAAGATGATATATCGCGCTTTGGCGCTTCGATACGTGTCAGCGGCAACTTATTACGAAATTTGGCTCGGTCAAATCTGCCGGAGGCGTTCTTTATGGGGTGAAGAAAGAGAAGAAGATTGATAGGGCGGTCTTAAGATCGCTCTTGCGGCTATACCTGATTTTTGGGGCAGTGATGGGGCTGTTTGTGGTGGCATTCTTTCTTTTGCCGGTACGACAGCATGTCATTTCTCCATTCACTTCCTTTATTGCCGTCTGCAGCAGTTTTCTCATGAATGTCTTCGGCGCCGGCTCCTATGTTTCGGGGACCATGCTGGCCACTTCGCAGTACAGTATCGATATTGTCGATGGCTGCAACGGTATCTATGCCACGGCGATTTTGATCTCCGGCGTTATCGCTTATCCCTCGACACTGAAAGACAAGATATGGGGCATTCTGCTGGGAACGGCCGCCATTTTCGCGCTCAATCTGGGGCGGGTGATAAGCCTTTTCTATATGGGACAGCACTATCCGGACATTTTTAACGAGGTGCATGTATATGTCTGGCAGCCGATCATCATCCTCTGGGCGATCTTCATCTGGGATTTCTGGTCACGCCGGATCAAGAAAGAAACGGCGCTCGGTCCGGGTGCGGTTTCTGCTTAGATTCCTGGTCTTCTTTGTCGCCGCTTTTCTTTTCTGGCTGGCGACCACGCCGATCTGTACGCCGATTCTCACTTTTTGCACCGAGAAAATCGTAAAAGTTTTCGATACGCACGATTTTACCAAAGGGATGATATCGCGCGGAAAAACTATTGCGTTGAAATACGCCCCCTCGCCCGACGGCAAACCGCATTTTATGAATGCGCGTAATATCAGTTTCAATACCGTTTTTCTTCTGGCCCTGATTATGGCCGTGCCGGATGTAAATTATAAACTGCGGCTGAAAATTCTACTATTAGGGCTTGTCGTTCTCTTCCCGGTTCAAGTGGTCAGGCTGACAATATATATTCTCAATTATTATGCCACACATATGCAGATGGATGGAGCGCCGATTTATCATTCTCTCTGGCGGAAAATATTATTTTATGGCGATTTAACGCTGACCCGATTAGACAGCATGCTGGTGCCGGTGATAATCTGGGCCGGGCTGTACTATTACTACAAGTGGCATGCAATCTTTCAGAAACGCAAAGCGACACCGATCGCGGCCGCCTGATATATTTTAAGCTAATTATTGAATAGGAGGGAGCATTGCTGCCCCCTCCCATGTGAGGGGCTGACAAAATTGCCAGAAATAGCGTAATCTTTACTTAAATGCCGATCGTAACTCTCCTTCTTCTTCTCACCACCACCCAGGTCATAAACCCGACCAAAAGCACGGCGAAGATGATTAACCCCCATTCGGTGAGAGTGGGGATGACTCCTGGAGGAGCAACCCAGTGGTGCTGACCGAAGTCCACAAACTCGTTGGGACTGCCAATGCCTCCCTCAAAACGATAAACCACTACACTGCCAAACGGAATTGGAGTTGGTATATCGAAATAGACACTATCGCCCACAGAATCCATAGTAAAAGGACCGGTCGCCAAAGGCTGGAGCATGCTCGCCAGATGAGCATTTTGCGCATTGAGCGAGTCCAAAGGTATCTCCTCCGGCAAAACGGCAAAAGTAATATTGCGAATTATTGTCGGGTATGGGCAGCCTGCAAAATCGTTACGTAATACCAGCCGAGCATTCGTGATCGGGAATTCTTGAGGTGCTGGAGTCCAAGGTGGATAGAAGTAGTGGCTCGGCTGCTGGATGTGGCCATTCCAAATCTTATTTCCAGCCGCGTCTGTCCACCAGCCATGGGTATATGGTGCGGGTAAATTAAGTTGATATCCGATGTGGACCCATGAGCAGTGCGGAATAGGCGCCGGGTTCCCAGCAGGGTCTCTGGGATCAAACCACCGAAGATAAGTCTTTCCATTCGCCTTCCACGTGGAGAACTGCGCAAAACGATAAGCACCGAGATATCCATCGAAGTGCCATTCCACCGTGCGAAGCCCCGTCACCTCGATTTCGAGATCATAGGCATCCACGCCGGTGCCGTTGTGCACATCTTTATTTGTGAAGCAACAGGCTTGAGTAGGAACTGACAAAAGCACGCTCAAAAGGATAAAGAGTGCGCTTAATAAAAGTAACTTCTTCATTTTATGAGGCTCCTTCACTTGAAGAGTGCAGGCATTGCTGCCTGCGGTTGTTACCATATCATATCACAAAGCTTGCAGATCGCAGATCGGGGGTGCTCGCAGATCAGGGAAGTAAAACCAGGGACGGGAGGAAACTCTATGTGTGGCGCGAACAAACTTGCGCGGGCTTGCGGTCAGACCTGTTCCCTCCTGTCGCAGGAGATATTCCACAACTATGCCGGCTAACAGCAGGAGCAGCGGATTCAGAAGGAAGACAATGAACGGGATGATGAAAATCTGAAACCCGTAGGTAAATCGTGTCACTAAGTCGGCATCTGCAGTGGGAAGCGCGAAGAGCTGTCCCACTCCGGCGAGATGATTACGGCCATACTCGATCGGCAGCCAGAGAAAAAGCAGCAGCAACGGATTTATGCCAAAGACCTTTCTGGCTTTGAGCACGGCGATGCCGTAGCTGACAAAGATCAGGTTGTAGCAGAAGAGTTGAATGGCGAAAGTCGATGGCGCATGCAGCAGATTGTCCGCATAAGCGATAATAACATACGATGTTGCCAGCGTCGTTCCGAGAAAGGCTGAACGCCACAGGCTGGAGTGAATAACACGCCAGAAGTAGGGAATCAGCGCCAGCAGATACAGCGGAGTGAACTTGCTATGCAGTTGGGCAATAATCAGCAGCAGACTGGAAACGCCGGCGTAAGGGAAATCTTCAGCCCAACAGCGTTCCCGTGACTGTACAAATGCTTGGTCAACACTCCGGCTCTTGACGAACTGTTCTGAATTGCGTTCCATTGCGCAAAGTCCTTATGGATCGAAACCCCTGCGGTTTTGACTTCATCAGAGATCACTTGAATAAAAGCGAATTGATTACCTTATTATTCTTTACGAAAACTCCTTTTCAATTCCCAATAATCAAGCATTGCGCTTTCTATCCCCGGCCAAAAGATTCTGCTTCGCACAGGTGGCGAAGCACCGAGGACAATCTCTACCTATTTTCTATATGGTCAATCAACCGACAGGTAAGAAGAAGAAAGGCAAGGATGAAAAACTCCCCCTGTAACCGTTGCCAAAACAAGAATCAGAGCTTGGCCATAATGGTCTTAACCAATCTGAAAAAATGTTCTAATACACGTTCTGGTCTGTAATCAAATATGTAATGAAGAAACAGCGACCTTCAGTATAAGAATATACCCCCAGTCCTTATCTGTCAAGGGAAAAATCCAGATTCTTGTGTTAAAGCGGACAAACCTTGGGATATTTATTGTCGGACAATAAGTTAAATGGTAGCTCTTGATACTGGAGGCGCAAAGCCATACTGATAATGGCAACCCGAATTCTTTTAAGGCTGTTATAGTAGGAGGGGGCATGGCTGCCCCCTCCCATGTGGGGGGCTGAAAAATTCGCCAGAAATAGCGTAATCTTTACTTAAATGCCAATCGTAACTCTCCTTCTTCTTCTAACCACCACCCAGGTCATAAACCCGACCAGCAGCACCGCAAAGATGATTAACCCCCATTCGGTCAGGGTGGGGATAGGTGCATCCGGCGGTTCTTGGCCCGAAGCAATCTCGAGATCAGAGCCCTCCACGGTTCCAGGCGCCGTGAAATGCATCGCGCCAAACCTCAATACATATACACGATTCGGATATTCTGTGAGCGTGGGCAAGAATTCGGCAAAGCGTCCGTCCTTACTATATGTGACGTAATCCTCTCCACCAGAGTTGGCGATACCGCGGAGAACGACGTGGCTGACCTCACCGTTGATGTTTAGTTTCCAGTCTTTAACAACGGAATCGCCATCGACAACGTCATCCAAATAGACCTGAAGGAAGGAGACGGAGTCGATGTCGATGTCGAAAATGCCCCCACTCGCGTCACTGTAACTGATTTTGAAGTACTCCGTGGTTACCGTATCACCGGGGATCGGTGGGGGGGGTATAGTGTCTGGACAGCAAGCGAGATCCGCCTCGTTGGCGTTGATCGGTGAGGGTCCTGAGGATCCGGTGTGCCACGCTTTTGCACCGAAGTTGTAACCTTTCACGTCTTGGGCCCATTCGTGATTGACCAGTTTAAATCCATTTGAATAATACGACCGCTCGTAAGCGTCGGCATATCCCTTTTTGCCGTGCGAGGTAGTGCTTATGTAGCGTGATGCGGTCCCGTAATCGTTCACAATTTGCGTGTTACCGTAGTAATTGATACCGTGCCAGTACCAAACCTTCGCATTGACCTTGCCCGCTAGGGCATCACCGGGCATCATAAGTCCGCTGACACATGCCAGACCGACCGCAAGACCAAACAACATTCTAATTTTCATTTTATGACCTCCTTCAGTTTCCCTGCCTTGGTATTACTACAGGGCATAGTATGATAATATAGCTCGCAGATGTTCGCACCCGTCTCCGCAGTCCCCATGCAGTTGCGATTGTCCTTTTCTCTATCCCGCTTCTGTCATAGGTACATGCATCTATTATTTAAGTTTTGTAGGTCAAGAACACTGCGGTTTTGATCGCACCACAGATCACTTGAATAAAAGAGAATTGATTAGCCGGTTTTTCTATAGGCGCACTCCTTTCTAATCTCTACCCATCAGCCATTCGTCTCCCTATCCCCGGTAAACAGATTCTGCTTCCTACAGGTGGCAAAGCACCGAGGACAATCCCTATCTATATTCTGTATGGTCAATCAACCGACAGGTAAGAAGAAGAAAGGCAAGGATGAAAAACTCCCCCTGTAACTGCTGCCAAAACAAGAATCAGAGCTTGGCCATAATGGTCTTAACCAATCTGAATAAATGTTCTAATATACGTTCTGGTCAGAAACCAAATATGAAATAAAGAACCAACAACCTTCAGTGTAAAAATATGCCCCCAGCCCCTTGCTGTCAAGGGAAAAATTGAATTTCTTTTATGGAAACGAGACAGGCAATAGATTTCGATTGTGAGGCAACAGCTTAGATAATCCCCCCCTTTTTATCACGTTTTTCGGATTACTTAGCAATCATGGACGATCATTTCATGTTTCTCACAAGTGCGAATGATCGCAAAGATCTAACCCTGCTCTTATCCATGCTCCAATTTTCATGGAGCGTATGAATCAGGCGATAGGAGCGGATCTCAAGAATGATTGTTGCTACAAGCAATAGTAACCATGTCGTCAGCATGACGCTGCCCCTTTTCATTACTGGTACTCTTGGAAAAAGCTATTTTATGAGAGTTGCCTGATTAACAGCTTTCAGTAAAGCATTTGCGATCAGCAGGTGCCCCTGCGGTGTGGGATGGCAGTGATCGATAAAGAGCTTCTCGCCCCCGTTCTTTTCAAATATCACCGGGAGGTCTATTACGGTCACACCTTTCCGCCCGACGAAACTGTCTATTTTCCTCCAATAATCCCTCTTGATCCGCAGCGAGAAATAGTCAGCCTGAAGCGCGGAATCAAGATATATGAAAGCGTCCTGACTGGAACCGGCATCCAATTTGTCAGGGGTTTGAGAAAGCAAATTGATCCCGATATTGAACAGAAACGGCGACCCGGCCGAAAGAACCGCAGGGCTCAAGTCCTCCGAATGCACTTTCTGATATTGACGTCGCGATTCTTTCAGATAATAATCAGCCGAATCATATTCCCGGCTTTGCCAGAATGAAACCCCCAGATTATTGAGCAAGACCGGATTTCCTTTTCCGGTCTCAAGCTGCCGGCGATAATGCCTGACAGCATCAACAGGGGCCAGCGAATCATCATAGGAAGCAAGATAAACGTTCTGAGTAAGTATGTCGCCTCGACCATAAAGGTGCAAAAATCTCTCGCGGTCGAGGCAGTACTTGAGGTTTCGTCCGAGAAGAGAAATCATCTCCTCCGGAAAAATCAGGCGGCCATTATCACCAGTGACATGGGTGAGAGGCTTAAACTGTAGTCCGGCCGGCCAGAGGCGCGGCACCGGCGGTTTGAGTATCAAAAGAGGGCAATTATGGCTCCGGCATTGGTTGGCAATATCAGTCAGGTTTTCTCCATACCGGTCTGCATCAACGCGGATCTGCAGCGCCTGGACTGAATTGGCCTGATGCTCTCGGCCGGTAAGCAAATCCCGCAGCAGGCGATAAAACGCCAGATGAGAAAAGAGTTTTCTAATGGGAATCAGCTTCTGTTCACTCATCAATTGCCGGTCGGAAAAAGCGCCGGAGATGGAGGCGTCATTATTTCCACAATATAGAGTGACCAGGTCCGGTTGATATTTCCACCCTCGCAGTTTCAGGAAACGGGCGATCTGCTCGCTGGAGTATCCGGAGACAGCGGCATTGATTAACTCAATGCTTCGGGTGCCGGCGTACTCTGTCTCGAGAAACGAGCGCAGAATTTCCCCAAAAGCCTGGCGTCTTGATTTCAGCCCCAGGCCCACCGGCGAGGAATCGCCCAGAAGAAGGATACGATAGCTCTTTGGTTCTTTTCCGGCTGGAATTTCATTACCGAGGAAGTGTTCCGCATTTGTTTTAATAAGGGGATTATCGAGATTGGGTTTGAAACGCCAGAGGAGATCCGGATCCGGCTCGTGCCAGTCAAAGAATGATTTGAAAAACTCCGCCTGCCAGCCCGGCTGGATGTCCGCTGAAGTCGCTTTTCGCGCCAGCGCCGACTCTATAATCCGGGCGGCCGTCTCGAGCAGAAGGAACATGAGCAAAAATGCGATCAACGTAAAAAGGAGTTTTCGATTCATATTCCTAATTTATCCTCTTCGGAAATTAAGGCAAACCTTAAATAACTGTTTCCCCAGGGGTGGAAATTTCATACTTTGTTGCCGTATGATAGATTTTCCGCCGGAATTACGCAAAGTCTTACAATCTGTGAAGCGAGTAGCCGTATTGACCGGAGACGGCATCTCGGCCGAATCGGGGGTGCCGACTTTCCGCGGCACTGAAGGGCTCTGGTCGAAATTCCGCCCGGAGGAACTGGCCACGGTTGAGGCATTTATGGATAATTCCAAGCTTGTGTGGGAGTGGTACTTACACCGGCGGGAGCTGATGAGCAAAGTTTCCCCCAACCCCGGTCATTTCGCACTTGTGGAAATGGAAAGGCATTTCGAAGATTTTACATTGATCACGCAGAATGTCGATGGGCTTCACCGCACCGCCGGCTCCCAAAATCTGCTCGAAGTTCACGGAAATATCTCCCGGAATAAATGCTTCGCATGCGGTCAGCCATTCTCCGGCGAAATTGATATCGAAGCCGGAAAGCTTCCCCTCTGTAACTGCGGCGGTAGAATCCGTCCTGATGTGGTCTGGTTCGGCGAGCTTCTGCCGGAAGAGGCAGTGATGGCTGCTTTTGAGGCCGCCGCCCGGGCGGAACTGTTTTTTTCGGTGGGAACCTCGGCCCTGGTTCATCCGGCAGCGGCGATGCCATTTGCGGCCAAGAGGAACGGCGCCTACCTGGTGGAAATAAATCTGGAGCCAACCCCGCTGACCGAATTTGCCGATTTTGCCGCGCACGGGAAAGCGGGCGAGATTCTCCCCGAAATTGTCAGGATTATGAAAGAATGAAAAAGAAATCCCCCCAGGAAATAATCGAAATCGGGCAAAATCTGTATGATTCGCTTGATTCCTGTCGGCTCTGCCCGATGGATTGCCGGGTCAACCGCCTTAAAGAGCAATTGGGGAAATGTGAGAGTACGGCCGAACTGAAAGTGGCCAGTTTCAATATCCATTTGGGAGAGGAGCCGCCACTTTCGGGCGGCGGCGGTTCCGGGACAATTTTCCTTTCCCATTGCTCCCTTTTCTGCAAATATTGCCAGAATTATCCTATATCGCAATTTGGCAACGGCCGCGCTGTGACCATTGAAGAATGCAAGGATATGATGCTGGACCTTGAGGAGCGCGGCGCCGAGAATATCAATTTCGTCACTCCCGATCACATGCTTCCGATGATACTTCTGGCACTCGGGCAGGCCCGGGCCGAAGGGATGCAACTTCCCCTTGTTTATAACTGTTCCGGTTATCAGAAACTGGATATATTGCAGCGGTTGGATGGTATAATAGATATATATCTGGTTGACATGCGATATGATGATGATGAAATGGCTTTGAAGTATTCTGGGTGTCATAATTATGTAGAAATCAATCGAACCTCGGTGCGGGAGATGTTTCGTCAGGTTGGGAGTCTCAAATGTGACCGGCGCCGGATTGCCCGCTCGGGAGTAATTGTCCGTCATCTGGTGCTCCCCGGGAATATCTCCGGTTCCGCGGGAATTTTCAACTTTCTGGCCGGCGAAATCTCGAGGGATATTTATATTTCGCTTATGAGTCAGTATTTTCCGGCCTACAAGGCGGCCGACGAAGTCGCCATCGCCCGGCGTATCACCGCGGCCGAATTCGAATTCGCGCTGGAATCATTTTATGAGGCGGGTCTGAGAAACGGATTTATTCAGGAACTGGCGTATGAAACAGTTTAAGCGGATAGCTGTTCTGCTGACGATTCTTATCATTGCCTCGGGCTGTGTCTATTATAACACCTTCTATTATGCCCGAAAAGCCTTCAACGAGGCGGAATCGAAACGAAAAGAGGCGGGTCGTAAGGGAGGCAAAAGCGGCAGCTGCGGGTATAACCGGGCTTTGGATAAATCTCAAATCGTTCTTGAGAAATACCCTAATTCCAGCTGGTATGATGATGCTCTTTTTGTCAACGGGGTTTCCAGCTTCTATATGGGCGACTATTCTAAGGCGGAAAAAAGGTTTCGGGAACTGATTGCCAATTATCCCAAATCAGAATATGTCATGGAATCACGCTTGTATCTGGCCAAGACCAAGTTGAAGCTGGGTGAAGAAACGGAGGCGATGAGCCTCTTTGAAATTCAGCTTGAGGAAAGCAAAGACAAAACGGTCAAGTCCCAGGCGGCTGTGGCTCTGGGGGAATATTATTTCGGTGAGAAAGACTACGTGACGGCGGAGAAATACTTCAATTCGCTCATTGATTCGCTGGGAGCCACCGAAGATAAAATTGTCGCTCAGATGTATGTGGCCGACGGGCAGTATGTCCGATTCAATTACAAGAGCGCCCTCGAAAACTATTTAAAAGTCCTTGCTCTTAAGCCGGTGCTGGCGGATGAGTATCGGGCCACTTTCCGCGCCGGGGAATGCTGTTTCTATCTCAATGAGATTGAGGATGGCATGACCTATTTCAATAAACTGGCGCAAAACAATCTCTTTTATGATTCACTTTCGGCGATTCGGCTCATGATAGCGTTCGGACATGAATTGGATGGTGATCTGCCGCTGGCGGAAAGAACCTATAAGCAGGTGGCGCTGGAGGATCAGAGACAGGCCGGATCTATGGCTAATTATAACCTCGGACTTATCTATCAGTTCGATTATGAGGATTATAAGAAGGCCAAGGAATACTACGACCTGGCCAAGCGGGCCGGCTCCGGAAGCGGCATTTACCATGATGCCCTGCAGCGTTCCACCGATATCGGCAAGTTGCAGGAGTACTCGAAGCGGAAAGTCTTTGACTCGACATCCACGCAGGAGGAAATCGATGAAGCCGCCCGAACGCAGTACCTTCTGGCCGAGCTGTACCTGATCCAGATGGGGAAACCGGATTCGGCCATGCAGGAGTTCCGTTACGTGGCCCAGAATTTCCCCGAAGCCTATATCGCACCCAAGGCCATGATTGCGATCGCCCAGATGTTGCGTGACAGCTATGATGACACGCTGGGGTTCGATACCACCCTGCGGGTTGTCCTCGGGAACTATCCCCGCTCCGATTTTGCGCCCGAGGCAATCGCCCTTCTGGGACTTAGCGGCACCTTGGCCGATACCGGCTATGCCGGATACTATTACCATAAAGGGGAGAATTTCTCCTTTGACGACCGCAATATCGATTCCGCCAAATACTATTTCTCCATTGTGGCCGACAGTTTCCCCCGCTCGACATACAATAAGCAGGCCCGATATGCTCTGCTCTGGCTGAAAGAGATGTATGAAAACCCGGAGGATTCCTCGCTGTACTTTGCTTATGCCAACTTTGCCGACTCATTCGGTCAAACCGAGTATGGGAAAGCGGCGATCAAGAAGCTGGCCGGACGACCCAAATTCGTCAATCCGACCGGAAAAGATGAGAATATCCCTTCGGCCGACACGACCGCTGTTGCTGATGCCCAGGACGCCGACACTACCGGCGATTCCACCCAGCAGAGAACTCTCACTCCCGAAGAGAAATACTTTATCGGCCCTGACGGGAATACCCTGTTCGCGGTTCAGGGTTCGCCTCTCCGAGTCGATCGGGAGTTCAAATACCCGCCGGCGGCGTACACAACAAATTTTGAAGGGTTCCTTTATTTTCAGATCCGCATCGATCCTTTCGGCGATGTCGTTGATTTGAGACTGATGAATCCGACTCCCTCCGAGCCGCTCAATCAGGAGGCCTACGAAACGGTGAAAGTGTCGCACTGGGATACGCGCTGGATTCCTCCACAATTATATGATTCATGGTTTGTTTATAAATATTTGGTGCAACTTCCTCGGAGTATGAAGTGAGCCGGATTGCTATCGAGGATGTAAAAATTCTCGATTCTTCCGATCTGGGCCGGGGCAATTATCGCTTGATACTCGGTCCTTTCGGTCGCAGCAGAAGTATCATGGCCGGGCAGTTTGTCCATCTTCAGGTTCCCGGTGGTTCTGTTTTTTTCCGGCGCGCTTTCTCGGTGTATGATGTCAATCCGGAAGAGAAGACTCTGGAGATACTCTTCAAGGTTTTCGGCCGGGGGACGGCTCTGCTGGCGAAATGCCGGAGGGGGGATACGGTCAATCTGATGGGACCGCTGGGGCATGGGTTCGATCCGCCGGGTAAGAAAGAGTCCGTGATTCTTGCGGCGGGCGGAATCGGTATGCCGCCTCTATATTTTCTGGCCAAACAGATGATTCAGAAAAAGCATGAATCGGATAAAATTCATTTTTTCTATGGCGGCAATTGCCGAGCCGATTTGATTGAGGTTGCCCGTATCAAAAAACTCGGAGTGAAGCTGCATCTTTCCACCGACGACGGATCGTTCGGTTTTAAAGGGTTTGTAACCTCAGGCATCAAGGAATATCTCGAAAATAATAAGGGCGATTATCGCCTGTATGCCTGTGGGCCGACCGGGATGCTCAAAGCGATTGACCGTGTGGCGCAGGAGCGGACGATCCCCGGCCAGCTTTCGCTCGAGGCGCCGATGCCGTGCGGAATCGGGGTCTGTCTGGGGTGCGTTCTCCCCCTGACATCGGGGGGATACACGCGCGTCTGCCGGGAAGGCCCCGTCTATAATATCGGGGAGGTGCTTTTATGATGCCCGACCTCGCCGTGGAAATTGCCGGAGTCAAATTCAATAATCCGATTCTGACCGCCTCGGGCACCTGCGGTTATGGCGAAGAGCTGGCCGAGCTCTTCGACCTCTCGCAACTGGGTGGAATTGTCACCAAGTCGATAACGGTCCGCCCCCGTGAGGGACACCCGCCGCCGCGCACTGCCGAAACCGCCTCGGGTATGCTCAACGCCATCGGGCTGGCCAATGTCGGGGTGGATAAATTCATCGAAGAAAAACTGAAATTCCTGGAGAAGTTTGATACTCGCGTAATAGTCAATGTGGCCGGAGCCAAAGTGCAGGAATATGTCGAAATCTCCGCCCGTCTGGCAGATTGCTCCCGGGCCGACATGATCGAACTCAATTTCTCCTGCCCCAATGTCGAGGCCGGTATGGCTATCGCGGGCGACCCGATTGCCGCCGAGAAAGCGGTCCGCGAGGTGAAACGGGTTTTCCCCCGCCCGGTTATCGCCAAACTCTCCCCCAATGTCACCGATATTGTCGCTATTGCGCGGGCCTGCGAGGGGGGCGGCGCCGATGCCCTCTCGCTCATCAACACCCTGGTCGGGATGGCCGTTGATATCGAGACTTTTCGTCCCTGCCTGACCAACAATACCGGCGGCCTTTCCGGGCCGGCGGTCAAGCCGGTGGCGCTGGCCATGGTCTATAAAGTATATAAAGCGGTGAAAGTGCCCCTTATCGGCCTCGGGGGAATCAGCAATTATAAAGATGTCGTGGAATTCCTTCTTTGCGGGGCCACTGCCGTTCAGATCGGAACCGCCCTTTTTATCGAGCCGGATGCCCCGATCAAAATTGTTAAAGACTTGCGAAATTATCTTACAAAGAATAAATTGGGCAGTGCCAGAGAACTTGTGGGTCAATTGAGGTCGTATTAAATGAGCGCTACCGGTGAACTGAAAAAGATTCAGGAAAAAAATAAATCGATGCTCTGTATCGGGCTCGATCTGGATCGGAAAAAAGTCCCGACCGCCTATGCCACCTCGATTAAGGGGCTGTATGATTTCGCCATGAAAATCATCGATGCCACCGCCGATCTGGTCTGCGCCTATAAACCGAATCTGGCCTTTTTTGAAGAGCTCGGGCCCGAGGGATTCTCCCTTCTGGAAAAAATTGTCACCAAAATCCCCGACGGGGTGCAGGTTATTCTCGATGGCAAACTGGGCGATATCGGCAACACCGCCTCCCATTATGCCGCCGCCATGTTCGAACATTTCGACGCCGACTGGGTGACAGTCAACCCGTATATGGGGTACGACTCGATTCGGCCTTTTCTGGAATACAAAGATAAAGGGGCTTTTGTCCTTTGTCTCACTTCCAATCCCGGAAGCCGCGATTTTCAATTTTTGCATGTTCTCAACAAGCCGGTTTATATGTATGTCGCCGAGAAGGTGGCTTACTGGGACAAAGAGCAGAATCTCGGTCTGGTGGTCGGCGCCACGCATCCGGAGCAACTGGTCGAAATACGGAAAGCGGCGGGTGATGTTCCTATTTTGATTCCCGGCGTGGGAGCGCAGGGGGGAAGTCTGGAGCAGGCGATTATCGGCGGCACCGACAATTTCAAAAAGCCGGCTTTGATCAATGTCTCCCGGACCGTTATTTATGCCTCGTCGGGCGATGATTTCGAAAAAGCGGCACGCACCGAAGTGGAAAAGCTTAATGCCGTGATCAGCGAACTCCGCACCAAAAGCACCACCCCCTGAGTTGAATTCCTCCTGCGCCGTCAGAATTCTCTTTTGACACCCCCGTTATAATTGCCACAAGGCCCCGCACAATTCCAACCGCACGGTTATCAGTCTTTGAGACTATTGAGTACATCTCAGGGGTGTTCCGGCCAGTCTTCATCCGGTCGCGCAGGAGGCGGCTGGTCAGGCCCAAGATTAGTCGGGCTTATCTTTGCGAAAACGAAATTCTCCGGCGGAACCGGGCGACCGGCCAAACGGCGCAGCATAGCCAACTGGCCGGCATGGGTCATTGCATCCGACAAAGGCCCTTGAAGCAACTGTTCCGGCGTGATATTTTTCCACTCGCTGCTCTCTGCAATAAGGCGCGCCAGGTCGGCCAGCGTTGCATGAAACCGATTTATCTCTGCGGAAAATTGAGGTAGAGGAGTTACACGGTAAGTACCACCCACAAGAAAAGTGCGCGCGTATCCCAGAACACTATTCATATGGTTAACAAGTTCATGGGGCGTGCGAGCCTTCGGTGCGGCGTGAAAAGTGGCGAAATCTTCAGGCGCCCCACGAAGCGCCTTCTGTGTCCGATAGGCCAGCGCGGCCAGGAAATGAATCAAGAGCGTCCGCTTATCGTCCATTATTTTCTCCTCGTGATGATTTAAAGCGCCGTCAGGAGTCCCTCCTGACGGGACTGTTCTATATCCCAGGCACGTCCAATGAATATCTACATCCAAATCAACATCTGAAAGTCCCGCATAGTTGCGTGCACTTGAGCACCGCCATTTGATCGGATCGTCAACCAAACCGCGCCGGACAGGGTTAAAATGGAGATATTCCAGTTTCTGCCCTAAAGTATCTTCATTTGTTATAACAAAACAATCAAAGCGCGGTTTCCAAATCCTGCAATCCTCAGCGGGTTCTTTGGATGCAGCCACTGCAAGCAGCTTCAGAAGACCTGTCTGACAACTGTCTTCCAAATAACTCACAATTTGATGGGAAGTATATCTCTTAATATTGCCAATGATTTTTGATATGCTGCTTTCAGGCTTTGTCTTCACCAGAAGATGAAAATGGTTCGGCATTATGACATAGCCGATCATCCAAAAATCGCCGCGAGATTGACAAGATTTCAGGCTACCCAGCATTATGTTGCAGCATTCTCTTGAATCAAACAGGTCAATAAATCCGACGATTGTGGACGTGACGAAAAACAGGTCACCATATTTCTCATAATTCTGTCGATTACGGCTTCTCATATTGTAATTCTATTCCGTCAGGAGAGACTCCTGACGGCGCAGGAAAACCTCAGAAATGTGGAGATATGGGCTGCTCCCCGTCTTTGGCCGGGTGGCCAATCATTCATGATGAGCCTGTCTTCTTCGCAATTCCTAAACCCGTTACCCCCCAACGGGTGGGAATTCTCAAGCGCTGGGCTAGGCGCAAATCAACAACTGCAGTCTTCCACCTAATCTCCCATAAAATAGCCGGAATTGATGCCAGGTTAAGCTAAACTTGCCTGCGGTTTCATATAAAGCCCCACGCAACTCGTTGTCCCCCATAGTACCCTCTTCAAAATCTGTAGCGCATCGATGGTGATTCGGAACCTTTCCCATTATATAGAAGGAAATTATTATGCTTTTTGATGAAAATCAACATATTTTCAAGCGCCCAAATACGGTCATTCTCAACAATGGCCCCAAAACGACCGGCCATGCAAAACAAAAAACAGGCCGTCCCGCCCAAAACCTTGTCACATTTTCACAACTTATTTGCGCATACTCTCTTACATCGTTGGCCTTATGCTTTATCATAGCCACCCCGAGCCTGCGCAACTTTTAAAAATCGAAGAAACAAACCCAATTTTGCCATTGGTCGAATATTGTCTAATCCATTGTTTCACATGCGATATCGACGGAATAGGGTGGCGGGCTTTCGGTTTTGATCATAAAGGGGTATTGCCATCAGGCAAGGGATTTCTTAACTTATGGGTAAGAGACCCTGATTTTCTTTCACGACAGACAACCGGAACTATTAAAGGGAAATGCTTATTCGTATAAGTTTAATTAACGAAAAGAATTGATTATCACTTCAAGATAGGAGAAATCTTATGGAGACGATCAAGGCTTACGTGGCTTCCGGCCCGGGAGAGGCGCTGAAACCGTTTCAATACCAGGTCGGTTCTTTAGGCCCCGAGGAGGTTGACATAAAAGTGCACTATTGCGGCATTTGCCACTCTGATCTTTCGATGATAGATAATGAGTGGCAGATGAGCAATTTCCCGTTTGTCCCGGGGCATGAAGTGGTCGGGGAAATCGTGCAGGTGGGTAATGCCATCACTCATCTCAAGCCGGGCGACATAGTCGGGCTGGGCTGGTTCTCAAAAAGCTGTATGCGTTGCGATGCCTGCCTGAGCGGCCATCACAACCTCTGTTCCAGTGCCGAGCAGACCATGATCGGCCGCTACGGCGGCTTCGCCGACCGGGTGCGATGCCACTGGTCCTGGGCCATCCCTCTGCCGCCGGGACTGCCGGCGCAAGCCTCCGGCCCGCTTTTTTGCGGCGGCATTACCGTGTTTGGGCCGATTCTCCAATTCGGCGTATTGCCGATCCATCGTGTCGGTGTGGTCGGCATCGGCGGGCTGGGACACATGGCCCTGCAGTTCCTGAATAAGTGGGGATGCCACGTAACGGCGTTCAGTTCGACCCTGAGCAAATCCGAGGAGGCGCGTCGTTTCGGCGCCCACGAGGTCGTGGCCTCCAACGATGACAAAGCCCTTGAGTCGCTCGCTTATTCGTTCGATTTCATCCTCGTCACGGCCAACGTTCCGCTGAATTGGGGACTATATATCAATGCCCTGAAACCGAATGGCCGTCTGCATTTTGTCGGGGCCGTACCGCTGCCGTTGAATATCAGCGTCTTTTCGTTACTCGTGGGCCAGAAATCGATTTCATCGTCCCCGCTGGGAAGTCCCGTCCGGGTGCGGCAGATGCTGGAATTTTCGAGCCGTCACAAGATTGCGCCTCAGGTTGAGATGTTTCCCATGTCGAAAGTGAACGAGGCTCTGGCGCATCTGAAATCGGGAAAGGCCCGCTACCGAATCGTCTTGAAAAGCGATTTTTGATATTGCGGAAAGACTCAATTCAGACCCTCTTTCTGCCGATAATATGGGAAATTAAGGAGGTTTCATGAAAAGAGTAATCCTGGCGTTTTTATGCCTCATGTTCGCCGCGCCGACCTTTGCCCTGACCGGCCTCTCTTTCGGGGTCAAAGGGGGATTTGTGAGCAACTACGAGCAGCCGGGTCTGGCGGTGGGGGATTTCAGCGCCGAAAAAATGAATCTGGCCGGAGCGCAGGTTAAAATCAGCACTCTGCCGATCATTAATTTCATTGTTTCCGGAAACTATGCCTGGAAAAATAACAAATACGATTTTGGCGGGCAGACTTTTGAGTTGCAGATGCACGACCTTTATTTCGATGCTTCCGCAGTCTATCCGATCAAGTTCCAGTTTGTATCCCCATATTTCGGCGGTGGAGTCGGCAGCCATAATCTGAGCTTTGACTATGTCAAGCCCCTGTCGCTGTCACTTGCCGATAACGATATCACGGTTCCCGGTTCGGTTTCACGCCTGGGGTACCATCTGGTCGGTGGCATCAATATCGGCCTTCCCGCGTTCCCGTTCGGTATCAGCGCCGAATATCGGATGAACTGGATCGACACGCCCGGCAGTGTAACCAAATACAACAGTTTTACTTTCGGCCTCGATTTCAAACTTCCATAATAGTCATTCTCTCTCCATCTGAGAATACCGGCATTTCTGCCGGTATTTTTTTATCTGATTGCTTTTCTTCGATGGCGGATATATCATTCCGGTGTTTCAGATCGTATTTTCAAGGAGGTATGGTGGCCACTTCTTATAGCAAGTCGAAAATTGAGACTTTTGGCACCTGTCCCCGACAGTACAAGTTTCAGTACATCGAGAAAGCGGCAGTGAAAAAGCCGGTGAGTGTCGAGGCCTTTTTGGGTGATGCCGTGCATCGGGCGCTGGAAAGACTCTATTCGTTCAAGCTGAATCTGCGGGTTCAGCCGCCGAGCGAAATGCTCGAATTTTATAATAAGTACTGGGAGGGGCCGGACAGGGACCGAATCAAAGTAACCCGCGAAAATCTGGGCGTTGATGATTATATCCGGGTCGGCGTCGAGGCGCTGACCAAGTTCTATGAGCAATACGCCCCTTTCGAGGACGGTGTCTCGTTGGCGCTGGAGAAAAATATCAGTTTCCCCCTCGATCCCGAGGAAAGGTTTGTTATCCGGGGAAAAATCGACCGTCTCTGCCGCCGCCCGGACGGTATCGTGGAAATAATCGATTATAAGACCAACTCATCCCTTCCGGCGCAGCGGTCGCTTGAAGATGATACGCAGATGGGACTGTATCAGCTGGGGGTCAAATATCTCTGGCCTGATTTCGACCGGATTGAACTGAAGCAGATTTTCCTGCGGCATGGCGTTTCTCTTTCTGCGGTAATGGATGATGACAAACTTGAGGAGATAAGTTACCGAACATTCCAGAGAATTCTGGAGATTGAAAACGCCCGGCGAGAGGATAATTTCCCGCCCAAAGAATCAGCCATTTGCGACTGGTGTGTTTATTTTGAGCTCTGCCCCGCCAAACGGCACCGGCTGGCGCTCGATGATGATATTCCAGTGGAATTTGATAAAAGCATGGGGAAAGAACTGGCCGAAAAGTATTTGAAAGTCAGCCGGGAAAAGAAGCTTCTGGATTCCCAGCTCGATGCCCTCAAACAGGATATCATCTCCTTTTGCGCCGCGGTTGATATTACGCGGCTGGAAGGATCGGGCGGCCATATCAAGCTGTCCGTGTCCGAATCCGAGACCTTCCCGACCAAGTCTGATGACGAAAACGCCTATTATGAGATTTCCGCCCTGGTGCGCGAGGCGGGACTAGAGGAATGTTTCAAGCTGGATCAGAATATCTTATATAAAGAATTTTTTGTGCGTGAGAAGCTCCCCCCTGCCCTGAAAGAGAGGCTTCAGGCCTTTTTGCGCAGGAAACGCCAGGCAATTGTCCGTGCCAGTTATGATAAAGAGGAATAAAATAGCCCGACAGGAGGCCAAGCCTGTCGGGCCTGAAATCTGATTGGTCACTAGATCCCGATATTGTCTACTTCTTTTCCTTCTTCTCCGCCTCCTTGGCAGCTTCCTTTTCCACAGCTTTCTTCACGACAAAAGCCGGATAGATACCATCAGAAGGCTGCTTGACCAACTGCAGGCTGTTGCCCGGGGGAGTTGTCGTGCTGTCAACCTTAAATGATGTTATTTCCTTGCCGTCGAGTGAAGAAACAAATATGGTGGCGATTCTTCCTTTTCCCGGTGGAATCGGCGGCACCGAAACCCCGATATCGGCGATCAGGCCTATGGTCAGGCACTGTGTGGTGGTGTCGGGACGGGCGAATTTGACCCGGAAAGCCTCCGCCCGACCACCGGTGAAAATGGTCGAATCGGCGACCAGCCGGTTGTTACCCGCCGAAAACGTTACCGGGACCGATATCGCAATGATTTCTTCATCATTGAACATGGAGATATTGATTCCCCAATGCTTGGCATCGATCTTATACGGTTCGGCATAAACGGTATCAACCGCGCCGTATGTATCAGCGGTCTGGGCCATCAGATTGGCAGAAACAAGCACCAACAAGGCAACCATTAGCAATGCTGATTTTTTAAGTCTCATTTTTCCTCCAGCCAGAATTAAGTTAAAAGGTCTTACTCATTATCATCGGTCATTGGTTTTATATTTTTACCATCTTCCAGTGGCAATAGTTCCCTTTTAAGACGGTTTATCAGGGAGTCGGCTTTGACCGGATTGTTCAATTGTTCCCTATAAACCGTGGCCGCATTAAGGAGACCCTGGCGGCCGATATCGCTTTGAGGGAATTTTTCGAATATTTCCTCGAGATATTTGGCGGCCAGATCCCATTTCCCCTGTCGCCGGGCGATTTCCGCCTTATAGGAAATTGCCGAAGCTTCAATCGCGGAACCAGAATATTGACGAATCATGCGGTTATAAAAATCCTCACCCCGGCGAAACCAGCCATTTCCTCTGGCCGTATCCCCGGTCTGCATATAGTGATCGGAGATAACAAGATAGCCATTGAAAGCCTCTTCGCTGGTTGAATAATTGTCAATCAGCCATTGTAATTCATTCTCGGCCAACTGCCATTTCCCCTGTTGGGCCAGCGCCAAAGCGATATAATTTTCCGGCGCTGGATTTGACTGAAAATGTTGACTAAATTTATCCTTAATAAGCCTCATCGTAGCAAGGCAATTTTCATAATCCTTATTGTTAAAATAGGCGATCCCCTTCCTGACATAGATTGCCGGCAGAAAAGAGGTGTCTTTTATCTGGTTTATCAAGTTGTCATACATCAGGATAGCTCGGGTATAATCCCTTTTCCCCGAGGCTGTAATATTGGCTACCATCAGGGCCGCCTGAATGTCGGTTTGGCCCGTGGAATCCTTTATCAGGTTTAGATTTTCTATTGCCTTATCCCAATCCCTCAAATCGGTGTAAAGACGGGCCAGATTGCTTCGAGCGGCTGTCGCCAGGGCAGAACTGGGCCACTCCTGTATGAGTCTCTGGTAGTAAGCCATCGCCGACTGCGCATGAATTCCGGCGGCCACCGTATCTCCCAGCATCCGATTGACATTGACCATTTCCAGCGGAAGATTGAGTACCGGGGTGTAGATTTCATTATCGTTGTCCACCGGGGGATAGAAAGTATCAATAACACTCTGATATATCCTCATTGCCTCCATCCAATCCCCTTTGGACTGAAGCAGCCGGGCCAGATTCAAACGAGTGGTGAGCAACGGTCGTCCCTCAAGATGAGTGAAGGTCAAAAGCTGGTTAAGAACCAATATTGAAGAATCGTATTTTCTCTCGCCATAATAGATACTGGAAAGACGGTTGGCGGCCATATAGGCTACCGTTTCCAATTCCTTATGTTCCTTAGGGTGAGTCCCCAGCGGAATGGAGTCGATGTTTTTCCAGCAATATCCGGTGACCTCCCGGTAGGCATTCTTGATGAGATCCCAGGTAGCTCGGTCGCTTAAGTTCGGTTTTATGCCGGCGGTGTTAAAGAGCTTTTCAGCCTTTTGAAGCAGCTTTTCCCCATTATATCGAATGGCAATGCTTCGGTCCGTGCTGCAGCCGAGGAAAAGTATACTGACCACAGACAGGAAGATCGTGGTTCCGGCAGCAAATGACAGCTTATTTCTCAATGGCTTCCTTGCTAAATAGTCCAAACAGCATTCCGTGCTTCATTCTGATTGCAGAATATCAGGAATAATCAGAAAATATAAAAAAAAACCATGATGTCAAGGTTTTGAAAATATAAAAAAAGCCCGGCAATCGCCGGGCCATGAATTATTCGAATGGAAAGTTCAATCTTTTTTGCGAATTGCCATCGAACCAAGCAAACCCAGACCAAACAGGAGAAGTGTGCCCGGCTCCGGCACAACCGTAAATGTCTTATTCATCAGATCATTTCCGCAACCAAGGGTATTGTGGAAAGATATTGTTCTCATGCCGGCCATATCAATCAGACTGCGGTTAAAAGAGAATTCCATGACCCAGGTGTCGCCGCTGCCCTGCATCGGGTTTGTCTCCAAACCCTGCCACATGGTGTATTCATGATTGACAGTCCCGAGATTCGTTCCGGAAGTCACATTGTAAGCTCCCACCGTGGTTCTCACATAAGAATTGCCATAATAGGAACCGGGAAGATTGTAGATACCATCATAACTGTTGACAGCATAAAGCTCCCGGGTAAATGGATCGATGGCGTAGCTGGTGCTGCTGCCGTCAAAACCGAAAAATATATCGCCGAGGTTGTAGGTCTGATGCCATGCGGAGGAAGTCGCAGCCAAGCCAAAAGAATTAACTAAGGCGACATGAACCATATCTCCCGAAATGCCGAAATGGATCCCCTCAAGGTCGAATTTCTCGCCTCCCTCGCCCAGATACCCCGGGGAGGGATAATTTTGAATGTGATAAGGATAATAGACCGGACTATAATTATTATTTTCATCGAATGGATTCCCAAAATCATACCCGAGCTTATATTCAAATGCACCGGAATTTCCTGCAAACATAAAGAGGCTCAAGAAAGCCACCATTATCAAACCTTTTTTCATAGTCAATCCTCGCTCTATAAAAGTCTCATTAATATTCTAAATATAATTACTCATTAATAATGCAAGCAATTATAGTACCCTTCCGCAAAATAAGAATATTGAGCGTAAGTCATTCTCCGACAATAAATAAGTTCTTCAATAAAGTTTATAAAAAGGGATGCGAACGAATAATCTGCAAAATCGTGCAATAATTTAACAGGAAATGTCTATCTTGTTGAAATGATTACACCTATATGGAATTATTTTCAATAACGACTGCCGCCGATTCTCCATCCAATTTCTGCTTCCAAAGCAAAATCGTAGGTAAACCGATGGTGATTTGGACAGGATCTTACTTTCAAGAGAAGAAATAACCATTAAAGGAAAGTGTAAAATTATGGACAGATTGAAATCATCGGAAATTATCCGGGCCAAAAAGGCTTCTCTGCCGGTAGAATCAGCCATCAGTCGCTCCGGGTCAGCGACACGGCGGCTGGTCTGGAGCCGGAACGATTATTGTCCCCAGAAATTTCGAATCGAACTCTACCGGTTTCTGAGAGACAATATCCCCCTCTTGAATGCCTGCATCTGGACCTGGAGTCGTCTATCATCAGCGCCGGGACAATTCGAGTTGATCGGCAATATTCCGGAAATGCAGCAGGCGGAGGCACAGGAGTATCTTGAGCAACTCGCTCTCCGCCTGTACACGCTCCAGGGGCGGCAAATGGGCGGACTGGAGTCATTCCTGCCGTTCTTTTTCAGTTCACTTTATACCGATGGGGCTTTCTGCGGATTTGTGATAATGAGTCCCGACTGCGGCGGAATAGATTATTTCCAGCCAATTGATCCCTCATATATTGTTCGCGTTTCCGACAAAGGTGGGGATTATCTGGTTTTGAAAACAGAAACCGGAGATATCAAGATTGAGGGCGATGATTTTTATTATTTCGGCCTGAACACCGATATTCAGAAGGGCCTGGGTAATTCCATCCTGAGCGCTGTGCCTTTTGTCGCCTATATCGAACAGCAGCTGGTTGATGATATGCGGCGAACCTCACACAACGCCGGGTATCATCGCTTGCATGTCAAAATCACTCCGCCCGAAAAGATGGCCGGCGAAACCGATGAATCCTTTGTCGGCCGGATCAACGAGTATTTCGATGAAACCGTGGAGATGATCAAAGACTGCGAGCCGGAGGATAATCCGGTCACCTGGGATAATGTGAAGGTCGAGTATATCGGGCCGACCAATATTACCGGCGTGGGCAACACCTGGTTTTTAAATCACCGCGCCATGGTCGAGGAAATTTGTTCCGGCACCAACCTGGCGCCATTCATGCTCGGGTACAGCTATGGCACCACGCATAACTGGGCGCAATTCAAATATGATCTGGTGATGCGTCAGGTTATCTCGGTCCAGCGCCAGACGGCTCGCTTTCTCGAGTGGCTGGGGAATATGGAGTTGGCCCTGAGAAATATCGATGCCCGGTGCCGCTTCAGTTTCGACAATACCTTCACTTATCTGGAGTCGGACCGGGCCGAAATCGGCAAGACCAGAGTCGATAATGTCATCAAGCTGTACACCGCCGGATTGATATCGAAAGATACGGCGGTCGGCGCGGCCGGTGATTTAATATAGAAAAGATATTCACTTCCGACGACTGGCGACAGGCCATCCGGGATATCCCCTTTTTTGCCCGGCAATTTCTCTGCATCACGCCGCACCCCGGGCAGGAAAGATGGTTGGCCGGCAGTACCAAAGCCGAGAATCTTCTGGTGACCGGCAATCGCTGGGGAAAATCGTTTGCCTCGGCCATTAAGATCATTCATCATGCCCTCTTCCGTATTCGCGGCCTTCGCTACGATCGCTTTCGCCGTTACCATATCGTGACCGCCAGTATCACCCTTGATCAGGCCCGAATCATTTTCAACACGGTGCTCCGCATTCTCAACGGCACCTGCCGCATCGAGGGGCTGGTCAAGAAAGTAACCGTTACTCCATACCCGCGAATTTTCCTCGGTAACGGCGCGATAATTGAGGCCCGCTCCACCCAGCACCGGGGTCAATACCTTCTGGGTAACGACTATGATTATTTCCTTTATGATGAGGTCGCCTTTGATGACGACGCCGAATATGTTATCAATGATGTGGTCAAGATGCGGTTGGCGGACCGTAAGGGAAAACTCGACCTGGTTTCCACTCCCAACGGCCGCAACTGGTTCTACCGTAAGATGCTGGAATTGAAAGAACGTCCCGAAGATGCCTACGTGCAGTCGGGAGACTCACGCGAAAATTGCCATATCTCCTCGGAGTACCTCGACATGCAACTAAAATATCTCAGCGATAAACGGGTGGCGCAGAATATCTTGGGGCAGTTTGTCGATTCCGGCGGAGAAATAATCGCCGGAAAATATGTCGATGCCGCCCTTTTGCCAGGCCAAGCGGAAGAGAATCAGACCGGAACCGATTCAAAAAACAGATTACTCATAACCGGGTGGGACCTGGCCCGCAAAATAACCGCCACGGTCGGTATCACGGTCGAGCTTCAGAATGGCATTTGCACCGTGAAGGCTCTTACGCGAATCAAGAAATGGGACTGGAATATAATCATTGCGAAAATCCGCAACCGCCAGCAGCAATATCCGGGGAGGCTGATTATCGATGGCACGGGCCTGGGGGATGTGGTTGTCTCGCAACTGGCCGACCTTAATCCGATGGCCGTCATATTCACGCCCAAGACCAAAGCGGAATTGCTGACCAACCTGGAATTGTTTCACAGTATGGGGAAAATCAAGTATCATCGCTGGGAATTGCCTGATGATAACGGCCGGGTATGGTCGCTGGAGGAAGAACTTCGTGCCGCCCGCTGGGATGATAACAACACCTGCGACAGCCTGATGGCTCTGGCGCTGGCTTTATGGCCGTTGCATAAACGGGATGCCCCCATGATCGGCCCCCGCGTGGGGAAAATATAAAAGGCCCGCATCCACGCAGGCGGATACAGACCTTTTCAAGCAGGAGCTTTTCTTAAGACACTGTCAGAATGGAAGACCGGCGCCGTACAGATCATTAAAAGTGATACAAAGAACGGCAACAAAAATGATACCGGCCATAATCCATTTGAATGAAAATCTTTTTTTTGCCTTATAGACTAACATTCTTTTCCTCTTAGAAAAACCAATCCAATTTACCATACTTGTCCTGAGCAACTCGCGTGCCGCCGCACAATGTTCCGGCACGGCCGGTAATCTATTGAAAGGCAATGCATTTCGGGCCGTCCCGGTTAGCCCCAAACCTTTTTTGTCACCGTTTATGAACCGCTTTGCATAACCGGCCATGCAATTTTTGTAGCGATTCGATGGTGATTTCCCCACCCCCCCCCTCTTTTATAATGGAGGTATGATGGAAAACCTGATAGGAAAAATCACAGCATCATTATTGGCAAGCGACTCGCCGATACCGGCCGGTCTCATTGATAAGCTCAACGGCAATATCCGGCCGCCGGAGCCGCTTGCGCCGGATGATATCAATATCCGCACCATGTACATTGTCTCTGACCGGGTTAACAGCTACGGCGGCTGTTTTCCCGCCGACGAGCATCCTCAATTGATAAATCTTCTTATCGATGCGCCGGTTCTGATCGGCCATCGGAAAGATAGTCTGCCTATTGCCCGTAATTTCCATGCCGAGCCGGTTGCCCGCGACGGCGCCAACTGGGTCAAGGCATATTTCTACTGGCTGAAAAATTCCGAACCGGGCGAGGAACTGCGCCGGAATATCGATGGCGGCATCTATAAGGAATGCTCCATCAGTTTCATTTTCAGTTTCCCCGAATGCTCTATCTGCGGGGCGGATATTCGCGAATGCCGGCATCGCCCCTTTATCACCTACGATACCGAAAGCGGCGAAAAGAAAGAGGCCTACTTCAATTATCGCCGGATTGAGAAGGTGCTCGAAACATCGCTGGTTTATCGCGGCTCGGTTTCGGACACTGCTATCACCAAAGATCTGGCGTTCACCAAAGGTAAAGAGGCTATCGATAAATCACCGGCACCGCCCCGAAAAGAACCAACGGTGAAGAGAATCTGGGATATCCGGCTGCTCGAACAAAGTCATAAATATCTGGTTATGCCCGCCTATGAATCGATACCGATTATACTGAGCAAGGAAAAGGGCCGGATTGTACTGCGCGATGCTCCTGGCTCGGCGATGGAAAGCCGCCGCCTCATCGATTTTCTTCATTCCCTGTCGTTTCCTGAGGATGACTATCACCTCCCCTGCCGCATTATAGGTTATCGGGGGAAGGAGCGCCAGTCGGTTGAAGAACTCAATAAATACCTGCAAGACAAAAAATCGACTGTCCGGCATCTGGATCTGAAAGTATCTGATATTTTTTCCGCCGAAAGTGGGGATGACACTTACAGTTCGTTCCTTGAGCGCAGGAAAAGACTCGAACAGTTGTTTGCCGATCATCCGGGATTTCTGATTCCCGTGACAGAAACCGACAACGAGAATCTTGAAGCCGCGATAGAAAAATGCGGCACCCGTTTCGGGGCGGAGATCATTGATAACGATTCCAATGAAAGATTCCTATTTACTTTCAATCGTTTGTTTCCGGCGATCATATCGGAAAGGGAGAAGCATGGCAGGCAATTCAAATATCACCTTACCTGCCGGTATGGCGATAAACTTCTACCCCTTGCCGAGCCGATTGTATCCGCTCGGGAAATATCTGCCGGCGAAACGGTTGAAATAGAGACTCGCTCATTGAAATTTGAAGACGGCCGCATTCAGTTGACGCATCCTCGTCTGTGCCATTGCCTGGGACAATCCATCGCGCCATCGGATGTGTCGCTCCTTTGTTCCATCCCGCCGCCCTCAGCAAATGAAGGAACATACCATGTTTCATTTTCCAACAGCGACGACTTGTCCCTTTCATTTGATGATCTCAATGGTGAACAGAAGACTCTGCTTATACCCCGCTTCTCCTCATCATTACTGAATTCCGGGCGGCGATTTTTCGCTGAGAAAAGAATTGGCGATAGTGCCGCTTTGCATCATGTCGATGGTTCCGGTCATCTGCTGGAGCAGGAAAGGCATGGCGACAGCGCTGTATTAAGTATGGATGGATATTTCCGGGGGAGATTCATTCTCCGCCCGGCCGTTTCCCGCGGAGAGCGAAAATATCTTTTCTACCAACTCGATATCGAAAAGGTCGAAAGCAGGTGACCCATGGAAAACGGCAACGGCAAAATCAGCTGGGCAGCCCTGCTCAACCGCCCCATTTTCAATTTTGTCATGGCCCTTTTGGGAATGTCGGCCGCCTATTTCACGACCATTGGAAGTATCAAAGTGCAACTGGCCGAAAAGGCCGAAACAGTTTTGGTCGAAGCGCTGGACAAAAGACTGGCCCGAATTGAGGTTGTCATTAAAGAGGGAAGAGTCAGCAAGGATGAGTTTTTTGAATTCAGGAACAATATCGACTCACGGTTGACCCGAATAGAATTCTACCTGACCGAACAGAGGAGAGGAAAGTGAATCCAGTAAAATTCGATGAAGCAACCATAAACAGTTACCGCGAATGTCTGAGCCGTGATGCCGTGGAGCTGATCGACTTTGACGCTCTGCAGGAGTTGCTCAAAGAGATGACGCCGGTCTGCGGCCGGCTGGAGAAGATGAAAGCGGAACTCATGACCATTAAAGATGATTACCGCAACAGGATTGTCGGAATGCTCAAAGCCAATCTGGCCTGCCGCAAAGATCCCGATGATATGGACCTGGCGGCATCCTTGGCGGACGATCTGGAACAGATTGAAGCCAAAGAACTGGTGCGGCTGTACGGTAGAGTGGCAGCCCGCTTTCGGAGCAATTTCCCGGCCAGTTTCAAGTACCTGACCTTCAGGTCCGCCGCCGGTCAGCAGAAAGACTGGACAGAACACAAAATTTGAGCGCGGGGCTTATGCCCCTTGCGGCCATGCGGGTTTCGGCCCGGCCTTATTAAACAAGGATAAACTATAAGGAGATGATATGAGTGTAAGAGAACAAAATCTGGAAACCATCGCGCCGGTGCTGGCCTCGTTCAAAATTTCGCAGACCGGGGGAGTCGATGATTTGAAAGACGCCGACATCGGAAAGGCGGCGACCCTCAACGGCAACTATACGGTTGGTCCCTGCGGTTCCGGCTCGATCCTACTGGGGAAATTGATCACCCTCACGCTCACCGATGTCGACAACGGCAAACGGGTTGCCACCGTACAGATCGGCGGTATTTGCCGCCTGTCCATTTCGGCCACCTATCCGGTGGTCGGGAACCGTGTGGTCGGCGGCACCGGCGGCACGGTGCGCCAGGCTCCGGTTCTGACCGGATATGACCCGGCCGGCGGGAATGTCGCCCGCGGCACGGTGCTGGAAGTCAATAGTACCACCGATTGCACCATACTTCTAAATTAAAGGAGGAAGACCGTGGATTTTAATAAATTTGCACAATCAGCAATTGTCGCGCGGGAGTATTCCGACCTGGCGCAGAGAGAACTCTCGGGCCCGGTCGACTTGAGCCGCACGGCCGAAATCAAAGTTGACAAGGAAACCTATCTCGAGGCGGAAACGCGCGGCATGACCTTAAGCGAGCTTTTGGATACCTCGGAATACGATCCCACCGCCCCGGGATGTCCCCTCGATGCTTTTGAAAGGCAGCTGGCTCTGGCCGGTATTCGGCTGGGCGGCTCCAAAGCCACCACCGTTGATATGTTCTATCAGAAAGCCCCCGCCCTAATGCCCGAATTCATTCTGCGCGAGATCAAGAAAGGGCAGTCGATGCGGCCGGAGCTTTCGGCCATTATCGCCAATTCCACCGCCGTGGCCAACAACCGCTATACCCCGTTCCATATCGATACCGGTACCACCGCTCGTTTCTCGCTTCGTCCCATAGGCGAGGGAACCGAAATTCCACAACTGCTGGTCACCGAACAGAAACATTCCATCAGTGTTCCGGAGTACGGTCTGGGCCTTAAAGCCAGCTACAAATCGCTCAAGTACCGCACCACTGCTCAGTTTCGGGTCCTTTTATGGTACATCGGTTTCAAACTGCAGACCGATAAAATCGGGCTGGTGATCGATTGCCTTATCAACGGTGACGGCAACGCCAATCCGGCCGAGAAAATCAATACCGCGGTTTCCGGAACGCTCACTTACGACGACCTCATCGATCTCTGGGCGGAGTTTGCGCCGTTCGAAATGAACGCTATCATCTGCCATATCGGTCAGCTCAAAACCATCTTGACTCTTGAGGAGTTCAAGGACCCGATGGCCGGGTATCGTTTCCAGAACCGGGGCGAACTATTCAGTCCGCTGGGGGCGGCGCTGGTGCGTTGTGATGACGTTCCCACCGATCTGATCATCGGTCTCGACACCCGCTTTGCGGTCGAGGAGGTCATCACCCAACCCCTTATGGTGGAATATGACAAAATCATCGAGCAGCGGATCGAAGAGGCCATCATTTCCGAATCGGTAGCCTATGCCAAAGTAATCCGCGAGGCTTCGGTGATTCTTGATACCGTTTTTGCATGATTTTAATCGACCGACCCGGCGAGAGCCGGGTCGGTCACTAAAGGAATTAATATGCAGAATCATCTGACCAACAGTTCGGCGCTGTATCGAACCGGCATCAGCCCCAATCGCAGGCTTCTCAAGGTACCCTCCGGGCCATATGCCGGAAGAATGGCGGTTCTCATACAAACTTCTCCCACGGAGATTAAGCTGTCCTGCTCCGATTACCCTTACACTTACTGGACCGTTCCCACACTCCTAATCAATGATACCGCCGATTATCCATTTGATGCCGTCATGGACACGGAGGGGAATATTTTTGTCGCTTACACACTGAATTCAAATAACGACCTGGTCGTACGAAAGCTGGCTTTTTCCTCCGGTGTCTGGAGTGCCGGGGCATTGAACGCTCTCTATAACGGCGACGATAACTACTATCCTTCCATCAACATCGAACCTTCGGGTCGCCTCTGGGCTTCATGGAGCCGGCTTTCTTCCGGACAGTATTATATCAATGTGAAGTATTCCACGGATGGTGGTGTCAACTGGTCGGGCGGCCCCACCAGTTATGGTACCGCTCTTTCCGCCGGCGCCGCCTCAGCTTATTCCAAAATCGTTGTCAGCGACCCCTATCTTTACGCCTTTTATTCACTGGGCGGCATTAAACTCGCCCTCCGGGCGAAACATAGCAGTGCCTCTCTCTGGGATGATGAAATAGAACTTGCCTCCGGTTCGGCACTCGACCACGATTTCGACGCCGCCGGCTCCGTTGATGGCCGCATTGGCGTCGTCTTCGATGACAACCGCATCAGGTTTCGCGAGTTTGACGGCAATATCTGGGGCGCTCTTATCGATATCGATGCCGCAGCCGGCTCATTCCCGCAACTCAAGTACTTCAACAATTCTCCTTATATCGTCTATCTGACTTCGTACGGTGCCGGTCAATCAAAGATGATGTACTCCTGCCGCCTGACCGATAATTTCGAGCCACCGGCCGTCCTGGATCCGGTCAAGAATGCTCTTTCGAAAGTGTTCTGCTATCGCGCCGCCAACGGCAATTACAAAGACCTGACCACCGCCGCCGCAGATGCGACTGCCGGCGATATCTATCATGTCGATTCCGGCGTTGTTTTCAAGGATTCCGGCGATGCTCTCTATCTTGGTCTGGACCGGAAGTACAACTATCTGAAGATTATTCTTTCTGCGGTCGGCGCCGGCGGTACGGTCAGTTGGCAGTACTTCAACGGAGAAGTATGGATCGGTTTTGTACCGTCCGGCGGAATTTACCATTTCACGTCCGCCGATAAAGAGCTTCTTCTGTGGGATGATTACTCATCCCTGCCGGGCGATTGGCAGAAAAGCAATCTCAACGGCGCCGAGAAATTCTGGCTGAAAGTGGCCGTTACCTCTCCCTTCAGTACCGGGCCGGTCGGAACGCAGATTACCTGCATCCCGAACCCCTCGGGAATAATTCTCATGGAGTAAGCGATGTCATACACCAATTCTGATCTGGTCAAGAAACATATCGACCTGGGAGGCGCTTCTTCCGGCCTCCGGCAGGATTATCCTGCCACCTTCTCCGGCCTGGACTGGGTGCAACTCCCGGGCGGTTCCATTATTGACGGTTCGGTGTCGGTCAAAGCGGTCAAAGATACTGCGCCTACTCTCGAGTCTGTCACTCTGGGCGATACGGAAGTCGGGCTCACCCATCAGAAAATAGTGCCTTACTCGGCCACCGTAGCCTCGGATAGTTCCCTCGGTATTGTTTATGCGGAAAACGCCGATTATGCCCTTGATTCGGCCCGCGGCAGGATTACTCGGTTGCCCGATGGTACTATTCCCGAGGGAGAGACCGTGGCGGTATGGTACTATTTCTATTCTCCTTATGTCGAGGGCACCGACTACAGCGTGAACTACTCCGAAGGGCTGGTTCGTCGCTTATCAAATGGCGCCATTCTTCCGGGGCAGACGGTTCTGATCGACTATGAACTTTGCTCCGGACGCCTGGGCGATGAAATAATTGCCGCCGCGGCTGATGAGGCCAACGCGGTCATGGAGAAATCGGTTGACCCGGCCGGAACCTTCGGCGCCGATCTGACCTTGCAAACCGCGGCTACTTATCTGGCGGTATCATTGGTCTGCCGGATCGCCGCGGCCAACGAATTGAAAACATCCGCCGCCGGCGGGCAGGCCACTCGCTCCGGCGCCTGGCTGGCTCTGGCCGAAAGCTACCGCCGCGATTTTGAGGAACTCGTGAAAAATTTCCGACCGCCCGCGGCCCGTATGAACCGTCCCCGGCGCTCTTGAAGGAAGGAGATTATGCGCACTTTAACTTATCTTAAAAGCCATCGCCTCTGGGTCGTAAAAGAAATCCTTGTCTGGGGTACCGCCGACAATGCCCTGTTGTACTATCTGGGCGGAGAGGAAATCGAATCGACCGGGCGTCTGATGTTCGGTGTCTCGGCTATCGGCGGCACGGCCCAGAATATTTCTTTCGCCGACCTGGTTGATTTCCGCGGCAACCGCCTTCCCGGACAGATTCTTTCGCCCAAAGTGCTGATCCGCCCTCGTTCCTCCCATGCCGTTTATCTGGTCGGCGAGGAGTCCGCGACCGGTTTCCGTGTGGCGCGCGATCCGGCCGCTTCCGCCGCCGTCAACGCCGACTTCTTCATTTACGAAATGGGATATTGAAACTGAACCGAGTGATGATCTATGAGTGAAGATAAACCTTACGATGATTTACAGATTCTGGAAGACGTTCGCAATACGTTATATAAGATATTCCAGGACAATCCTGAAAAAACGAAAGTGGGTGATCTTTTGAAAGTCATTGAACTGAAAAAGAAACTCTCCGTTTCCGGGACCGGCGAGAAAAAATTCTGGGAAATGATAAACAAGCTGCGCGAAGAAGAACTTGCCGGGCCGCCTGATCCCAGCGCTCGTCGGAAACGCCCCGGCCGCGGAAAGCAGAAGACCGCCGCCCGTGACAAGAGCGCAAAGGAGGAAATTTCGCAATGAACTCTCTTTTAAGAATGCTCCGGCATTTCTTCCGATTGCCGTTTGTAATTGTCTCGACCGTTATATTGGCCGCCTTCGGCATCGCCCGCGCCGAGACTTATGCCGTCTGGAAAATATCTGATGAAATATCGTCGGCAAAGGTCACGTCCCGCGCGCTGACGGTCGAAATCGGGCGGTCTGCCGATGAACGACCTGGCCCGCAGTGCCGGCTATCCGCCTGGGGAGGGGAATGCAGCCTCCTGATTCATCTCTCGAATGATAAAGGAGATATCTCCTCAGCCCCCCGGCCGTTTCTGGTCGATCATCGCCCCGGCCTCTGGTTTGCACGGGATAATAATATCGACTCGACACCGCCGGTCGTTGCGCATCAGTTATATACTCGCTCAGACGGCGCTCTGGAATGGGAAATAATTCTTGATCACGCGCCCGATACGGATGTCGTCTGTTTCTCTCTCGAAACCAAAGGATTTGAATTTCTCTATCAACCCGAGTTGACCGCCGCGGAAATCGCCTCGGGCGTCGAGCGGCCCGACAGCGTCATCGGTTCCTATGCCGTCTATTATTCCGGGAAAAAGGGGGACCGGCTTGTCGTTCGCCGAAATGACACGACCTATGAGAATTACGGCGCCGGAAAAGCCTTCCATATCTATCGTCCCAAAGCCCACGACAGCCGCGGCTGGACAGTATGGTGCAACTTGAACATCGATTCCTTTCTTACCATTACGATTCCCCGCCGCTTTCTGGAGCAGGCCAGTTATCCGGTGACCATCGACCCCACTTTCGGCAATACCAATGTCGGCGCCAGCACCGCCTATTTATCCACTTCCGTCTGCCATGCTCTTGCCGGTTCATCCTCTTGTCGCCATACTGCCTCCGGCGGAGACATTATCACCTCTTACAGCATCTATTGCCTGACTTACACTAACCCCGCCTATGTCAGTTTCGCGGCTTATTCTTATGCGAACGGATACCCCGATTCCCGGCTGGCGTCGGGCGTGCAATTAACCGTTACCAACAGCGGCATGCAGTGGAATACTACCGCCGCCGTTTCTCAAACCCTTTCGGCCGGGACCACTTATGTCGTCGCTTTTGGTGATGTTTCACCCGCCTCTGCCATCCGCGCCCGATTCGACAGCGAATCTAATGTCGTTTCGGTTCATAATGCAACGTCGCTACCCGTTACCTGGAGCCAATCATCTGCCGCGAATAACCGCTGGTCAATCTATGCCACCTACACGGCCGGGACATCAACCATTGTGTCACCGCGGCGAAAACTGATCGAGTTGGCCCGGCTTTCATTTGATGAAGAGACTCATAAACATCAACTCGTAAATCAATGCAATTACTCCATACCCGAGGTGCACCAATGAAAACCCATTCATTTCTAGATGCCGCACTGATCATCTTAATCTTAACTGCCTGGCCCCTTACCCACGCTTCAGGATTTGCCATTGTCAACAACTCCAGCACCGCCGTCACGCCCGAGGATTCCCTCTGCATCGGATTTTTCAATCTGGACAGCCTGGGGAAAAATATCGGCGGCCTCGATACCACCAAGGTGATTGTCTTCAATCCGGGCGGTGATTCGGTCTTCAGTGAGGTTATCGCCGGCGCCGCCGGCCGCATTAAGATGAGCATCGATAACGGCGATACCTCGTACCGTTGGGTGGCGCAGGTTTCCGATATCGACGGCAACGGCCAGATCGGTCAGTACTGTGTCAAACTCGGCGCCAAATCGGATCAAACCGGCGCCTGGCTGAAAACCCCGCGAATTTTTTATTTCCAGCTGGTCAGCCGGGAATTTGATGATGCCCTGGTGATGACCATTGATTCCCTGCAGGCCGTTATCGATACCCTTCAGAATCTCGATAACTGGGTCGGGAATATTCGCTATACTAATCCCGATTCCGTCCTGACTCTGCGGCGGGCTCTGATTTCCGGGGCGAACAGTACTAATGCTTCTCTTTACATCGAAAACAGCAATGGCACCGGGGCGATAATCAAAGGAAACGGTATCGGAAGTTACGATTTGAGCGGAAATATCCACGGCAATCTCTCCGGATCGGTCGGCTCGGTGGCCGAATCGGTGCTGATTGATATTTCCGGAAACCTGCCCTATGCCGATACGATCGCCAATCGCGTCCTCGAGGACTCGTCGCACTATAAAGGGCAGGGCGGCGGCGGCGACTCGACCTCGGTGGCCCGCTGGGTCTGGAACACGCCGCAGAACCATCATACCCAAACCGGCACCTTCGGAAAATATCTTGACACCGAAATCTCCGGTATCGGCTCCGGCAGCGGCCTCTATTCCTGCCGCCTGATGATGGTCGATAGTACTGTCGGACAGATTATCCCCGGAGTGAAAATAGTCGTCCGCAATCTCAGCCAGACCGCCCTGATCGCTTCGGGATCGACTGATTTCGATGGTTATGCCGGGTTCAATCTCGATCTGGATACTTTTCTGGTTATCCCCTTTGCTCCCGGCTACATATTTGAAAGTTATGACACTTTGCTTGTCACCGGAGCCGGCACCGACACCATATATGGTTACCGTTTCGATCCGGGTGCGCCCGCCCTGCCCGAAATCTGCCGCGTTTATGGCTTCCTGTTCGATATCAGCGGCGGCCGCGAAGAAGGGGCCAATATAACCGCCTGGCTCCCATCGGGCGTCTCCCGAGTCGGGGCCGGCATCATCTCGCCTTTCAAGAAATCAACTGTCTCCGACAGTACCGGCTATTTCTATCTGGATCTGATTCCCAGCATTAATCTGACTTCGGGCAACGGCAAATATGAAATAACCATCACCCGTACTGATGGTACCATTCTGCGGGAAAGGATAACGGTCCCCAATATTTCCCGCTGGCTTTTAACCTGGTAACAATAGGAAGGAGGTTCTGTTATGATACTCTTGATACCGGTAATCGGTTCTTTTCTTCAGTCAATACCCGGCGACATCATTGCTCTTCTCGGGGGTGCCGGAGCGATTCTTATGGCTCTGGTCGTCTGGTTTGCCCGGAAATATCTGGTCCCTTATCTGGCTGTCGAGAAACGCCGCCGCTACGCCGAATATATCGCCCTGATCGCCGATGAGGTCACCGATGATCTGATCAGCAAATATCCGGATAGCGCCTGGATGAAAAGGCTGGATGAGGCGGTCGATAAGATTATGGAGATCTGCGGCATTGATGATGAAATCGCCCGCCGCGCCGCCTCGGCCGCTATTTCCCGCAAGTAAAAAAAAGAGCCCCGCTTCAGGGCGGGGCTCGGAGTTATCGCAGAAAAGATATGGAGTTCTTAATAGCAGGGCGCCGGCCCGGCCGTATAAATATACTTGATGGCGCAAATAATATCACTGATATCTATATCGCCATTGCAGTTGGCATCAGCCCGTCCCGCCCCTCCGGACGGCGCCGGCCCTTTTTTGTATATGAAGTTGATCAGATAAAGCACATCTCCGATATTCAATACCCCGTTCCCGTCATAATCCCCTTTCACCATCACCGGACAGCCGTATTGTACCAGATTGGTTACCATGCCGATCCGTCCCGTGGCGTCGGTCGCGGTCGCCGTAATGAAATAGAGGGAGTCTTTTACCATATTCGAGGAATTCCAATCGAAAGTCCATCCCCCCACCGCAGAATTATCCGTCCCTATCAACTCCCGGGTAACGGTCAGCGAGTATCCCTTCACGGTAATGATCATTTCGAGATCGTGCCAGCTGCTCCGGTAATAAACCTGCGCACCGCCGGGGACATTCTTGATATAGGCGGTTATGATGCTGCCGCTGATCGGGTCGGCTATCTTTACCGGGTAACGTCCCTGCCCGTCAAGCAGTCCGTTCGCTCCGGTCGCCATGACATAAGCCCCCGGCATCCCCCCAAGAGCCATGATCGCCGTCAGTTCATTTTCCTGGAATATGGTGCGGAATTCGGCGTAGTCGGGGCGGCGGTGCAGGTCCAGCTGAAGCTCGTTGCCGTGCGTAGCGATATATTGCAGTATCCCACCGTAGAAAAGGTCGTCATAAGTTCCCTTATTGGCGCGGGTCTGCATATTAGCGGCCAGCCTTTCCACGACCGTATCGACTGATATATAACTGGTTCCTTCTCTCATCGAATACAGGAATCCCTTGTCAAACCAGTATTTGACCGCCATTGCGCCGACCACCGGCCCGCAGTAGTAGTCACCATACTCCCCCGAGGCGGCGTGATTGCCGTCATTTGGGTTGCCGTTTTTGTCGCCGTATTTGGACTGGGCCAGCGGCGTAATCGAGATATTGAAGTCCCATGGAGCCGCCTTTCTTTCGAATTTCACCTGCGTGATATTTTCGTCGAGACTGGTCACCTCAAGTTTCGTCGGAAGGCAGAGCGTGTCCATCGAAGTCGGATTGAGCATTGTCAAATCCGGCGGTGTGGGATCGATCGATACCTGATGTGAATCGACATCGAACCGTCCCAACGTATCGAAAGCCGCGGCTTTCAGCCAGTAGGCCCCCTCGGTCAGGGCACTGTAATTCCAGTCAAGCGCGTAGCCGTCGCCGGTTCCCGAGGGATCCACGCCGTTGCGCAGCGCCCGCTGACCGTCAGCGTCAATCCCGATTCTGGTCCAGCTGCCGTTTCTGCGATCCTCAAAACGCACCGAATCGATGATAGTACTGCCCGAATTTTCCGACCCCCATAATTTTACCGCGCCGAGCAATAATTCGTTCATGCCCGGCTTCAGCAGTATTATCGATGGCTCCGGCTGAACGCCGCTTCCGCCGGTCGTGCCGCTGGAGAAAAGCAGAAGCCGCCCCGGAAAATTAAAGTAGGAATTGTTGGCCAGGTCGATATATCCGATGGCTGTATCCCAGATATTATACCCGGTACAGAGCGCCGGGATACTATCGGTCACCACGCTCGCGCCAATCAGAGTGTCCAGCACATTGGAGATATAAAAACCCGCGAAATAAGCGTCATTAACGACCGCGGGCGAATCCAGGGGTACCGAAAGAAGGTATAGGCCACTGCCGGGAATATTAAACATGTATTCCGATGAGATAGAAAGCAGGTTTCCCGGCGCAGGGCAGGAGGGGGTGCTCAGGTCGGCGGATTCCACATCGACGGAGACATAGAGAGTACACCGCCTCTCAAAGCCCATCACTATCTGCACATCCAGCACCGTAAATGGATAAGGGGTCGTGCAGGAAAGAGTCGGATTCTGGTATGATTTGTATAATTCCGCTCCGGTTACCCAGTGCTGGATCAGCCACCAGGGTCCATTATCATGCCGAACCGTGCAGGCTTCGGCGGTGGCAAAGTTTGGGGCAAAAGAAAAAGTCTGCAGAGTCTGATTGTTCAAAGGTGAAACAACGGCATCTCTTTTTAAAGTATATCCTGCCGCCGAGGAAATCAAAACGAGACAGAATAACACAACGGCGCCTGCTTTTCGGACCATCGATAGCTCCTTTTTTAGGAAAATATTCTCTTCTTCTTCTTGATATCGAGCGATTTTGGCTTAACTTTACGACGCCTGTTGAGCGAAGATGCTGATTTGTTGCGATTTAAGAAAGGGTGTATAATTTTCAAACATTCTGCGTAATAAGATGGAAAATGGATAAACCAAACACCAAACCGCCCTGGCTGAAAGTGCGGGCCTGCGGCAGTCAGAAATATCGCGAGGTTCAGGCGCTGCTGGAGGAGCACCATCTCAATACGGTCTGTCGGGAAGCCAATTGCCCGAATCGCGGTGAATGCTATTCTCGCGGCACCGCCACTTTCCTTATCATGGGGCCCAACTGCACCCGCCATTGCCGTTTCTGTAATGTTACCCCCGGGCTGCCCGCGCCGCTGGATGAAAACGAGCCCGCGCGCGTTGCGCAGGCGGTCAATATTCTCGACCTCCGCCATGCCGTCATTACCTCGGTCACCCGCGATGACCTCCCTGATGGCGGGGCGGCCCAGTTTGTCGCCGTGGTGAGGGAAATCCGCCGCCTGGGGAAAAATACGGCCGTCGAGCTGCTGGTTCCCGATTTCAGGGGGAACCGCGAGGCGGTCGCCGCCATACTGGCCGCCCGCCCCGATGTCTCCCGCGTCTTTACCCGGCGGTTCGTCCCGGCGCCGATTATGCCCGCTCGCTTGAGATTCTCCGCCAGGCGGCGGAAACGGAGGGGATAGCCGTCAAGTCGGGTCTTATGGTGGGACTTGGCGAGACGGCCGACGAACTCAGAGTAGTTTTTATCGATATGGCCGGAGCGGGGGTCGAATTCCTCACTATCGGGCAGTACCTCGCCCCCTCGAAAAATCACCACCCCATTGCAAGGTACTATACTCCGGAGGAGTTTGAGGCGCTGGCTGACACCGCTCGCGCGTCCGGCATAAAATCGGTTTTTTCCGCGCCGCTGGTGCGCTCTTCATATCAGGCCGCTGAACAGTATCACCCTGCCTCCGGAAAATAGGAAAAAGCCCATAAATAGGGCAATTTTGATACATTCGCCTTTTCCGCTCTTGGGGGCATCCACTCTTCATCCGATAATCCGAGAAAGGATAGGTGAAAATGCTGCGCGCCGTTGCCCGCTTGAAGGCAACAAAAAGTGGGGAAAGAAGCGGATGAAAAACATCGTAGTCGTCGATGACGAACAGTACATCTGCAATATCATCATGGAGGCGCTGGGAGAGTTCCCGGATTTTGCCGTCCATAAATTTACTGCGCCGCAGGAGGCCGCCGACTTCATCTCCGAAAACAGCGTCGACCTCGTCCTGACCGATCTGGTTATGGGCAATTTCTCCGGCGAAAAAATCCTCGATGCCGCCCTGGCCAATCACCCCGATGCCGTCGTCATCCTTATGACCGGTTATCCGACCGTAAAAACCGCTATCTCCGTGCTCAGGCGGGGGGGCTACGACTATCTCATCAAACCCTTCAAATTGGAGGACCTCAAAGCGACCATCCAGCGCGGCCTCGAGCACCAGCGAATCAAACGCGAGAATGTCGAATTGCACAGTCAGCTCGAATTGATGAAAGTCACTGATGCCATGACTTCCGGAATGAAACTACAGCCGCTTTTGGAGCTGATTGTCCGGACCACCGCCAGCGTCCTGCCGCAATCGTCCGCCTCGATTTTACTCCGGAAACAGACAACCGGCGAGTTCACGCCGGCCTTCCGGTCCGCCTCGAACCATGACCCGGCCGTGGTCGGATTTCTTGATGGAGACATGGGCAAATGCACTGTCGATTTCCGCACCGCTGTTCCCGGCATTGTCAATGAGGAACTGGTCATCGATAATAAACCGCACAAATGCTCCTATGTCGCCTATCCTCTGATTTCCCGGGGCGGGATGGTCGGCTTCCTCAATGTCGTCTATACCGACCGGTTCAACCATATCAAGCCGGGACAGTTGCGTCTCCTTTCGCTTCTGGCTTCCACCGCCGCCTCGGCCGTGGAAAGCAGCAACCAGGACAGCAACCTCCGCAAATCCTACATGCAGACCATTCGGGCCCTGGCCAACGCCATCGAGGCGCGCGATCGCTATACCGCCGGGCACACCGACCGCGTCTATCGTATCGCCCGCGTTATCGCCCGGAAGATGGGCTGGAATTCCACCCGGATGGCCCGGCTCAGAACGGGATGCCTCCTGCACGACATCGGCAAAATAGGTGTCCCCGATTCCATCCTGAACAAGCCCGGTCAGCTTACCGAATTTGAACGCAACATCATGAAAAAGCATCCCGAGCTGGGCGTGAGAATCCTGGGGGGGATTCCCTTTCTCCGGCCGATTATGCCCTATATCATTGCCCACCATGAGAAATACGACGGCACCGGCTACCCGCATGGTTTAAAAGGGGAGGGAATTCCCATCGAGGGGAGACTCCTGGCCGTGGTCGACACCTTTGATGCCATCCTCTCGGATCGCCCCTACCGTCCCGGAGGCGACCCGCAGTATGCCCAGGAGGAGCTGGTCAGGAACAAAGGCACCCAGTTTGATCCGCTGATTGTCGATTTATTTCTGGAAGCTTATCATGACGGCTCAATCAACAGCAACATCATTTATGGCCGGGCCGGGCTGAATCTGCAAATGCTCAATTCAGTGTAATCGGCACCGGAATAAACCCGATCACAAATATCAAAATCGCCGCCAGCCCCAGAAGGCGGGCGCTTAACGGCAACGGCATGGCATCATTGTATGTGGGGGGATGGTTCATTCGGAAAAGAAACGCCAGCGCCGCGAACAGCCACCAGCCCGGCCACCAGAAACCGAGCACGAATATAATCGCCAGAAATATTTTGCCGACCAAATGCTGATAGCGGCCGACCAACCCGTAGAGAATATGCCCGCCGTCAAGCTGGCCCAGCGGCAGCAGATTGAGCATGGTTACCAGAAGCCCCACCCAGCCGGCAAACGCCGCCGGCGACAGCACAAAATCATACCCCTCCGGTATCGGACCGATAATCACCCGCGTCAGCAGTCTCATTAGAAGCGAATCTCCCAGTTGCAGCCCCCCGCTCATCCCGACGGCCACAATCTGCGAATAATGAAGCCCGATCGAAAGGGCTACAACAGAAATGACAAAACCGGCGATCGGTCCGGCCGCCCCCACTTCAATCAGGTCACGTCGGTTGGTGAAAAAGGAGCGCGATTTGATCACCGCCCCGAAAGTCCCGATTATATTGATAAAACCGGGCGCCGGCAGAAAATAAGGAAGCGACATCAGCACCCCGCGCCGCCGTCCGGCCAGATAATGCCCAAATTCATGAAACAGCAGGATTGTCATAAGCGCCACGGCATACTCTATCCGGCGTGCCGGCGGCCCCGGCCAGGCAAAAAAGACCGTTACCACCGTCGCCAGGAATAATACAATATTCACTACGGGCCATTTGAAACGTGTCACCTCGCGCACGCCGATTAAAAGGCCGAGGGCATCCTCTTTGACACTGGCTTCAAAGCCCGCCGCCCGCAGCCGCCGATGCATCGCCTCAACGGCCTCGGCGGCGCTGCCGTGCGGCCGCGCCCGCAATATCAGCCGTCCCTCATGATAATAAACGGCCGAGATTTCGAACAGATCGGCCAGTTGATAATATACCGTGCGTGAGACCATCTCCGGGTTATTCACGAGCGTCTCCTTATGCCTCTCACAACTGCTTCCGAAACCGGTTTATTTTCCATAAAACATGATTAAACGCAATAAGTTTCACATTGTCAACGGCGAATCGCCGTCTCTTTTATACACCCCGGAAAGATATGCGGGAAAATTCCGCCCATAAAAGAAGAAGTCCCGCCGAAGCGGGACTTCTTCAAAAAAAAGCTTACAAACTGCTCTTACAACGTCCAGGCGCCTCTTGGGCACTCACTGAAGTTGAAGTAGTAGTTCATAAGGAACGTGACGTCAGCCGCATTAGGCGCGCCACCGCTGGCATCAACGTCGCCGAGATGCTTGAACGGATAAGGGCCGTTCCCTATACCGAAGACATAATTCTTCAGATAGGCGATATCGACGAGGTCGATCTTACCGTCGTTGTTGACATCACCACGGCCAAAACCGCACCACATGTTAATGGTGTTGGCCAAGCCGAAGTAGCTCGCCGCGTCATTGGCATTGGTGATTCCGACCAGGCCAAACTGGCCAAAGCCGAAAGTAATACTGCCGGAAGCCGGAATCGTGCCACCTTCATACGTGAACCAGGCATCTCTGTCGGTCGTAGAAGGAGTGCACGGATAGGTATTCGGCTGATGTGTCAGCCCTCTCTGGACTTTCATCCACGAGAGGTAAACAGAATCGAGCCACCAGGCGGAATCGTTCCACGGGCCGCCCGGACGAGCTTCGATGGTCTTCGCCATCAGCATCGACTCGTAACGGCAGCCAAACGGAACCTTCACCGCGCCCCACCCCGTGGTGGGTGTGCCGCAGTCATAAACATAGGCCACCGAATGGGCATTGTCATAACCGGTGATCTGATTCTTGCTGTTGGGCAGAACATCATAGTCCATCATCATGCCCATGTAGAAATCAGGGATATTGACGCCGTTCCGGCTGGTCAATTCATACTTATGAATTGTGAAGTTGGCCAGAGCGGGAACATCCTTCGCGCCGATAACCTTCGCACAGGCGTGGAAGCCGATGGTCAGAGTATCGTCGTAAGGAGCATCCGCAGTGTAATTCTGCGGCCAGTCCCAATGCCACTTGACAAGATGATAACCGCCGGTGGTGTCATACTCGCCCAGATCCTGAACCGAGTCGACGAACGCAAAGGTCACCACATTACCAAAGACGTTGGTGTAGGTAGCGCCAAGGTCGTTGGAAATGGTGCCCAGCAGAACGTTCGACGCAAGCTGCGGCGGGCAAGCACCATTGATACAGTCGGGATCGGACAGCAGTGATTTCCACTGCCATACTGAACCATCCCAGGGCTGTGAATGGAGTGCTACTTTGTAATGACCGGCTGCGAAAACGAGCGCGCCCTGCCAGAAGGAAGCAGCGTCGCCGCTGACCCTCATGGAAAGAGCCGAGTCGCCGTTCGCGAGCATACCCGAATTCCAGACATTCTCGATATTCACCGAGGCCGTCATACCAAACTCCAGCCTCTTGGCGCCATAGAGACAGCCGCCAATCAGACCAAGTTCAATCTGCGGAGCGGCATATTTGCCGCCGTGAATCGGGAGAGCCGCGTCAATACGAGCACTATCAAGGAAGTAATCCGGATCGTCGGTCCAAACCTGAGCATAGAAGGTGTGCAAGCCGCGGCTGATAATCCCACCGTTGACGCTCAGTTTAATCGGGATAGTTACTCCCGGAGCGACTGTGGAGCCGTTAGCGGGCGACACGATCGCGTTCACGAAAGCGGGAACGGTGCCGGCGGCATTGTTAACCGACATGCTCTTGTTCATCATTTCATCCGAAGCCTTGCCGAGTGTCTGATCATCCAGGAAGGATTCCATCATCCGGCTCGCTTTGGAAGTGAACTTATCGGAGACGACATTCATGGCGTTCAGACGCTCTTCGCTGATCGCCGAAAGAGGCGTGAAGAGCACCGGTGACGTATTATTGTCCTCATTGTAGATATTAATGGAGTCAAGCGTCAGAGGAATGCAACCGGTGTTGCGAATAGCATCGGGGAATGTTACGATCGTCGGATTGGGCGAACCGAACTCGACCGGAAGCTGAATTACATAATTCGGGAGTTCCAGACGAGGACGTTCGGTCTGTTTGGTCAGGCAGAACATCTTGTTACGCCAGGTTACGATCAGATGACCTTCATCCATGACCGGCGACACTCTGTGGCCGGCACGGCTGAAAGTAGTACCGAGATAACCGGTGTAACGACGATGGAATACCTGAGTCCCGAGATCGGCGTTATGGAAGTTTACGAAGTTGCAACGGGTCTGTGAAACATACCAGTCGAAACTTTCCGTCTCGCAAGTCAGCAAGCCTTCCATCATCGCGCCGTCGCCCCAACCCGGGTTCGGAACCGGATCGGCTTCCGTGAACTTCCAGGTATATGCGCCGCTGTTACGATTGAAGGCCATCGGGCCGCGCAACTGGCCGGAAGTAAGCCACGGAGTCCAGCTCTGATAAATAACATTGGCGGCATCGATCGCCGGGACCGTATAGGACGGGCCAAGACCGCCGCCGGTGCAAAGGTTAACCCAGTTGGTCGCGCCTGTAGCGGTATTGATGGAGTACATTACACCACCATCCTGCACAGGGGCGCTGTTGTCGGCCGGGTTATACCAGGAGTTCGTATAAAGGACACCTTCGACAGGATCGATCGCGAGACCGGCCGCAAAGCCTTCTTTGCCGGGCCAATCTTTCGGAGGCACGACAGTCGCGCCCGCGCCGGTGTTCGTCCATACTACCCCGCCTGTTGCCAGGTCGAGTGCAACGACCCAACCGGTGGCCGCAGCCTGATCGATACCAAGATACAGCTTGGTGAGGTCAGCGCTAAGGCCTCTGGCAATCGGCTGGCCGGGTTTGTAAGGATTGGTATTGCCGGCACCTGCCCATCCCGCAAAGAGAACGCCGGTATTGGCGTCAACGCAGTAAACCCAGCCGAAGTCATCGGCGTAGATTACATACGGCGTGCCGCCAATATCAACCACCACCGAAGGACCAAAGGTCATGAAGTGGTTGCTATGGGTCGAAAAATTGCGCGTCCAAACCGTCGCGCCGGTAGCGATACTGATAGCCGAGAACGACTTGGCGTTACCGCCGGCAATGTAAAGCTTGCCGTCATAGGCGGTTGGGGTGTTATAACAACCCGAACCGACTACAAAGCCGTCCGACAACCTCTGCCAGATCTGAGCGCCCGTGTTGACATCAATCGCGGCCACTCTGTCAAGGAAGTAGCAGAGAACGGTATCCTTGTAAATTACAGGACTGTTGAACAGGGCTTCATTACCGGCCACATATTCCCACGCCTTGGTAAGGTCGCACTCAGGAGTAACGCCGATACCAAACGGGCTGTGAGCCTGACGGAGTTTGTTGAAGCCCATGGTCGGCCAATCTTCGCCGACTAAGCAGGGCCACTCCGCAATCGGAACGCAGCAAACATCAAGAGTAATGCCATGGTCAACATCAACACCATAGTCGTCAAGCATAAACCCAAAGGCTCCCCACCCTTCGGCAGAACGGAGCCCGCCGGAGAGTCCGTCATCGGACAACGTGAAGAAACCACTCATGGTATCGGGTGCCTGAGATTCCATTCCAACCCAAATCGGGAAATCAAAACGGAAATTATCCAGATGAATGTCGTACGCTTTCCACCAGCGGGTGGAAGCGGTCGTCGGAACGATTACGCCGTAATCACCCGGCAGAATCGTCTTGCTGTAGATCTTGTTCCCCGGTAAACCGGTACCGGGATCTACATCCCAGACCTGGAGTTCGGAATTGGTGGTGAACAACGGCCACCCAGCCATTGCTAACCGATAGTAAAATCTGAAATTAACCTTATCAATGCGGCATCCCTCGCCTTTCGGCTGGAACAGCTGATAAAGGCCGATATCGCCATAGCGATCGGGATAGCGCCAGTAATAGAAGTCGCCACCAAAATCGCTGAGCGTTCTGCAATCGGCAAATTCATCTTTGCAGAGATACGCCTTGGTAAGGAAGTTGACATCAATGCCCCAGTCGTCGACGAAGTTGCCCCATGGCCCAAAGCCATTATTTTCGGAACTGCGACCCGTGCCGCAGGAACCGTTATCGGAGAGGCAGGCCAGGGTATCACCGGGGGCCAGTTCATCAGTGGACCAACCTATGTGATAGTCACCCTGTACGACCAGATTAAGGGCCGAGAGGTCAAGTGTCAACCAGCTCGGGTAAAAGACCAAACTGGCCCACGGAATGTTAACATGAGCCTTTTCATCGGCCAGATTCGGGAAGCCGCCGAGGTCGCCCCAGACATAAACGTCGAAATTGGGCGCGCCCCAGGGCTTGGAACCGGGACGATAAACAGCTATGTCAACCGATTTCAGGGTCTCCGGAGTATTCGAGGTGAATCTCATGTTGAAATAATCATCACCATAGGCATCCGGCTGACGCCAGAAATAGGTCGTACCGCAGGAATAAGACTGGGTATAACAGCTCGTATATGGAATACGACCGCAGCAGATATCAACGCCAATAAGGAAGTTGACATCCAAGCCCCAGTCGTCGAGCATGAGGCCATAAGCGCCGTAATCCTCCCAGGAGCGGAGAAGACCGTTGGAACCGTCGTCGGATAGGATCGCCAGCGTATCGGCGACACCGGGTAAACCGGCTGTGACCGCAGAGACGCCGATATGGAATTCAGCGCCGTCGCTGTAAACCAATCCGAGCGAGGTCAGGTCAACCGGATAGTAATAGGCACCGCTATGCGGGAGGTTGGCCGCCGGGACATCAACAAATCCCCGCGATAAACCCGGGAAACCACCGGCGTCGTCATATACTTCCACCCGCATCCCCGGATTGCCGAAGATTTTGGTGCCGTATACGCCGATATAGGCGGTCAACAGGGTACAGTTATACCCCTCGTTAGGCGTGAACCGCTGGCCCATAATCGTATCACCGTACTTGTCGGTCAGGCGCCAAAAATAGGCCATAGCGCCGCCGGAGTAGTCGATAAACTCGCACTTGTAGTCCGGCGGAAGCACGGTTGTAGGCGTGATCGGATTGAGAGCGTTCGACGGCTTTTGATAAGCCGCTGGACGCTCAATCGCGGTCGCTTTATTCAGCTTCGGTGCATTCGGATTGTACTTTTCAACGGTATTCAGTCCAACCTTGAGTACATCGGAACTAATAGCCGCACTACTGAAGGCAACAAATAACCCTAAAGTAAGTACCGCGATTATCAGTTTTTTAAACATTTATTTCCTCCTTAATATTAGGAAATATGTTAATGTTGTTAACTAAAACTCGAAAATCGGCCAAACCAATCAGATATAATTCCTGTCGGCAAAAATTCGAAAATCTTTGCCTCCAAAAATCAGTATTTCCGATGGCCATGCGGCGTCTCTTCATGACTCACCTCTGTCCAGGGATTTGTGAGATAATGTTTCGGTTAACAATTTCATTTTATTCCTATTGGAGTAAGGAGCTAAACTTTTTCTAAGTAAAGTTGACGATTTAACTCCGAAATGTTGCGTTGAGAATTAAATAGTAACTTCTGACTTTTATTGAGAACCTTAATGTTGCTAAAATCGTCACCTCCTGATTTCATTAATATATAGTTATCGTTCATTGTTATCAGATCAGAAATAAAAGGTGGATCTTATATTCAGCAGCGTGAGGAGGGCTTACATTCTTGGGTCCCTACAACTATTTAATCAACTACAGGTTGGAAAATAGATAGGTATCAATAAATATAAAAATCCTGGTGAGGATTCTAACCCTTTAGCAACTGAACCTAAGCTTCGAGAAGTAATCTGTTGCCGCCGAAATTCGTGGCTCTCTTAACGGCCGCAACGTAGTAACACACGCTCGATGTCTAAGATAACCAAAGATATTCATTTGTCAAGGGAAAAATGGAAATTTTTTCCCGATTTCCCCATTTTCCCGATCAAAACACCCCAAGACCACCATAATTAATTGTTAATGAATAACTTATCGCTTTTACTGGGTCGAGATTCCCCCCGAGTTCCGCCTTTGTAGGAACGAGCGGGGGTTTCGACACTTTGTCTTGCGAAAGCCCCTCACTTTGTCATTCTGCCGAAAACCCCTTTTCTTGTCATTCCCCGCTTTGGCGGGGAATCCAGAAATTGATTATATTAACTCCGACGACCTATTTCATCTATATCCTTGCCTCTAGAAAAAACGGCACCTTGTATGTTGGTGTCACTAATAATCTTCCGCGGAGAACCTACGAACACAGAAATGGACTCATAGAAGGATTCACTAAGAAATATGCCGTGCATCAGCTGGTTTACTTTGAAGATTGTGGCGACATTTCCTCGGCTATAACCAGAGAAAAGCAGTTAAAATTCTGGAAAAGGAAATGGAAAATAGAACTCATTGAAAGTTTCAACCCAGAATGGCGCGACCTGTATGATGAAATCGTTTAATATCTGGATGCTGGATCAAGTCCAGCATGACATTCATCGGGCATCAACCGCAAGAGAGCAGGTTTCCGAGTATAGGCCGAATTAAGTGTTATTCCCCGCTTAAGCGGGAAATCCAGGGGCGGGGTCATATTTCCAGTTCCGCAGGGTCTGCTATGTATCAAGTCAAGCCCATTTTCGGGTTTTATTCGTGAATCCAAACCAGTCTGCTATTCGTGGCCTCTTTTATAGTGAGCCACAGGTAATCAATCCGAGGTTTTCACGGGGGAAGCGGCAGAC
>JAPLUR010000090.1 GCA_026397505.1 Candidatus Zixiibacteriota bacterium | reverse complement strand
GATGGCGGTGCAGAATCCGGCCATGGCCTCATCAATGGAGTTATCGACCACTTCGTACACCAGATGGTGCAGACCGCGCGGGCCGGTATCGCCGATATACATGGCCGGGCGGCGTCGTACCGCCTCCAGTCCTTTCAGGACAGTGATGCTGGTGGCATCATAATTCCGGCCGTTTTTCTTTTCTTCCTCTATCGTCGTAAATTCGCCTTTCATCAGAATCAATAACCTCTCCTGTCAGGAGACAAAATGAATTTTCTTGACCGCTTTGCCTCCGGGAACAGCATGAATTTTTTCCAGTATAGCCTCAACCTCCATGGATAGTTGCTGCCGCCAGACCGAATCGGGAACCGAAACCAGCAGCGTATCATCTTCAAACCGGACTGCCTGTGACACTCCTGCAATTTTCTCGCCGACAATCTCGGGCCAATCGACTGCGATGCGCCACCCGCCCAGATTACGGGCCAGCCCGAGTTCGCCCAGAAGCCGATCAAGAAGAGATCCTAGCTTAGCGGGTGGGCGATGTCCGGTGGTTTTTGGTCTCTGTGCCATAACAATGAATTATACTACATTTTAAACAAGGTAGCAAGGGAAAAGTTCCGCCGCAACTTATTATTTTTAAATAAGTTACAGTAATAAGTATGTTGATTTTTTGACAGAAAAAGGAGTGGTTTTTACCAGCTTTTTTCCACCGGTTTGAGGCGCTTTTTACGAGGAAAACGGGGATTGGGAATAAAGAAATCAGGTCCCTCGCGGCGCATCAATCTTACGGTCAAATCCTGGCAGGCCTGGCATCGCCTGATGGAAAAACGATGCTCTTTCTTGATAATTCGACGGTGCCGGTGCTCCGGTGCATAGACCGGGTGCGAAACTATTTCATGTCCCGCCTTGGGATTATTCTCATCAAGGAAACGAACGCCGGCGATTATATTTCTTGTCCCCGGCTCATAAACCGTGGCGCCGGGGCACTCGATAAAAATCTTATCATCGTCGAGGAGATTTATTTCGTCGGGAAGGACTTCATCATGGGCGGTTCGGAATGGGAAAAATTCGGAATGGTCGGTCGGGATTCGCTCGTGATCGACATTCGCCTCGGATTTGAATAACCGCGCCATGTTTGCTTTCTGCGCCATATCCTTAACCTTTGACTATCAGGACCACCGAGAAGAGGGCCACGGTTACCGGCAGGATATAGACAAATGAATAGGGAAGGAAAAAGGTGGCGATGAAGGTTATAACCACCGATGGGATCACAACATATCTTAAGACATCAAAGGCGATTTTGAGCAATTTCACCGCGATGAGTGCGAGAATACTCAGGCTGAGAATAAGGGCGGCAATCAATCCCGGCGTGCCGAAATGGGTCTGGATAAATTGCACCCCCAAGCCGAAAAGGCCGGTAGGATCGCTGTCGGCAATCTGTTTGAGCAGTTCGAGCATAATCTTCCTCTTAGAAATCCTCGAGAGGTTCGATGGTCAGAGATGATTCACCGACCCGGCTTAACCCGTTCATTCTCTGCGTAAGAAAATTCTGCGAGGTTATCCAGCGGTGCGAGATATTGAGCACCTCACTGCTTTCCATCTCGGAAACCCAATCGAGAACAATGGTGTCAAACTGCCGTCCCTCAACGGTGACATCATCCATCGTGAGTGTAAATTTGACTTTCATTGGCACCACCTCTGTTGCATTGCGAACTACCTTTTATTCACTTCTGGAAGGGACAATTTGCAAGGCAGATGCCACAACCGCTCGCTTTTGGCGGCGCGCGACTATCTTGTTGAAAGGCAAGAGGAAGGATTTGAAATTGTTCAGAGGCTGAGCAGTCCGAAGGAGCATGCTCCCGGGGTTGTCAATTCAAAGGTATGGGGAAAATTCCATACCAGTTGGGATAATTAGAAACCCCGGCTGCACCCTGCAACCGGGGTTGTGACTGTATTGCGGATTCTTCGCCCCTTTAGCCGATTACGGCTTTGATGGACCTCGTCGGCAGTACCGCGAGCTTTCACCGACGATGAAAGATGATAGGTATGTGGCATTCATCGCCGAAAGCATGCACAATAGGTAGCTTTTTATCACATTTGATATGCGCGGTACGGCACGAAGTCCGGTGACTCTCTTCCGAATCTGCCGTGAAAGTCACAAAGCAGATGCCCTGTCCCCCCGGCAGTGTTATACAATCATATGCGCCTTGCCTCCTCTTATGATTATATGGCGAAAGGCCGGCGGGGAATATATCGGCCAGTATTAATTAGAGCATGGACGGCGGAGGGATAATGGGGGGATATGTGAGATTTTCCTATTGTCAATATACTCTGCGCGGGACAGTCTGTCAAGTAATTATTGGACAAAAGGCAAATTTAAACCGGAAAAATCTTCCTCTTACATGAACCATTTTTTGGAGTGATGCACAACATCTCCAAATTTGTGCATGAAGGCCATATCTTCTTCAGATAGAGATCCTTCGCGCAGGGCTGCGATATTTTCCTGCAATTGCCTGATATTGGATGGTGCCGTCAGGCAGACATCGACATGCGGATTGGACAGGACAAACCGATAGCACATTCCGGCGGTCGGTATCCGTTCATCTTTGGGCCAGTCTTTGGGGCGGCGCAGCAAATAACTCCAGCGGGTGGCGGTATAGCTGATTATACCGGGATTCTGTTTCTCCAGGTAGGGAAATATATCCTGTTCGGCGCCGCGGTGGGCGGCATTGTAACGAATCATGAAAGCATCGAAAGTACCCTCATCCGCCAGTCTACCGGCGAATTTGCGGTCATGGCACGACATGCCGACGGTGCGGACCTTTCCCTCCTCGCGGAAACGATGAAATTCCTCAATGATTTCGGGAGTCAGATGCTTTTCTTTCATGACGCCGAGGTACAGGAAAGTATCGATATAATCGGTGCCGAGTTGGCGCAGACGCTTCTCGAGAGTACGGCGCAGGTTGGGGTGGCCGAGAAGCAGATTATATGCCCCGGTGGCAACCAGATATTTCTCGCGATTGGTTTTGAAAATATCGCGGAGGGTTTTGGTCATCTGCGTGTCGAAACCGTAGCAGAAAAAGAAATTGATCCCCTCATCGAGAGCTTCATAAATGACATCTTTTCCGGGGCGATAGGTGGCGGAGAGCCCGAGCCGGCAGATTTTCTTTCCGGTACCGCCAAAAATAGCATGGGTGAATTCCTCGGTCATGTCGATCCCTTTCCAATGTCGAGACTGCGATTATGAAATATTTGCTCCCGGTGGATTAATTCGCGGATTCTATCTGAGCAAAAGCCTCGGGCAGATGATCAATCAGATCGCCGGCGATAAGCGAGCGGCAGCCGAATTCGGCGGCGGCCAGATCGCCACAGAGGCCATGCAAATAGACTCCGCAGACAGAGCTATCGAGCGGCGTCATTCCCTGAGCCAGAAAGGAGCCGATTATACCCGAAAGAACATCGCCGGTGCCGCCGGTGGCCATGCCGTTGTTGCCGGTCGGGTTGAGATACAGGGACCCATCGGAATCGACCACAATCGACGGCGATTCTTTCAGGACTATGGCCGCATGGTACATCAGGGCGTATTTTCTTACGAGATCGTACTTATCCGGCAGGTCATGCGGAATATCTTCATCAATCAATCTCCGAAATTCGCCGGGGTGGGGTGTCAGGATCAGTCCGGCATGCTCTTTTTTCAACGGTTCTCGATTCTTCTCAAAAGCATTCAATCCGTCGGCATCGATAAGAGCCGGTTTGTCGAGCGCATCCACCAGTCGCTGAATCAACTCTTCTGTTTCATGATGCCGCCCGATGCCGGGGCCGATTACGACCGCATCGCTTTCGGCAATCTTTTTCTTTATGGCACCCAGTCCGCGCAGGGCCAGCAGGCCCTTGCCGGCGACATCGGGCAGAGGATAAGTCATCGGTTCAGTCAATTTCATTTCGAGAATATGATTGAGCGATTCCGGGCAGCCGACTGTCACCAGCCCCAGCCCCGCTCGTGCCGAGGCCAAAGCGGAAAGAGTGGCGGCACCGGTCAGGCCGGTCGATCCGGCCAGTATGAAGAGCTTGCCGAAATCCCCCTTGTGGCCGTCAGGCTTCCGTTTGGGGAGAAGCGAAGCTACCATATCGGGTGTAATCAGATTCTCTTTAATTTGGAATGACTGGATGACATCATCGGGAATTCCGATCGGAATAACATCAACGACCCCGGCCAATTCCCGCCCGGGGGAGTACAGCAGGCCGATTTTGGGAAGGGCCAGGCAATAAGTATAATCGGCCTTCACCACCACCCCGTCATGCTGTCCGGTATCGACATTCAACCCCGAGGGGCAATCGACTGCGATAACCGGAATATCCCGGGAATTAATGAAGGCAATTAAATCGGAGAGGATTCCGTTCGGAGAGCCGGTGAAACCGGTGCCGAAAATGGCATCAATAATATAGTCGGCATCGATTTCGCGGGGGAGCTGCTCGCGGTGGCCGATATTGATTATCTGCAGGCCGATTTTTTGTGCGCGGTCGTGGTTGAGGCGCGCGTCAGCCGATAGCTTCTCCGGCGGCCCCGGGTAATAAATGCTTACCGTACAACCGTACTGGTGAAGGTACCGTCCGATCACAAAGCCATCGCCGCCATTGTTCCCTTTGCCGCAGAATATGGCGATTTTCCAATCGTGCGGTTCGACCAGAATATCATCGCGGATTCTTTCGGCGATACCGCTCCCGGCTCGTTCCATCAAGTCCGTCCCGGGGATACCACGGTTTTCGATTGTCTCGCGGTCAATCGCCCGCATTAATTCGGCGGTGACTATTTTCATTTTTTCTTTTCCCCGGCGGCCTTGACCTTTTTCGGTTTCTCCTGCGGTTTTTTCTCCAGCGCATTATTGAGCACCTCGGAGACATGGGCGACAAATCTGAATTTTATGTTTTTCATGATTTCCGGCGGCATTTCCACCATATCTCTCTTGTTCTCTTTGGGCAGGATCACCTCTTTGATCCCGGCGCGGTAGGCGGCCAGGAGTTTTTCTTTAAGACCGCCGATAGGGAGCACATCGCCGCGCAGCGTGATCTCGCCGGTCATGGCGAGATATGGTTTTACCGGGCGCCCGGAGAGAATTGAGGCCAGCGCTGTTGCCATGGTGATACCGGCCGAGGGGCCATCCTTCGGCGTGGCACCCGAAGGAACATGAATATGAATTTCATGATCATCACAAAAACCGGGGGTGATACGGAGGTCTTTGCAATGAGTGCGGACATACGACAGCGCCGCCATGGCCGATTCTTTCATGACATCACCCAGATGTCCGGTCAGCGTCAGTGATTTTTTGCCGTTCATGGCGGTCGCTTCGATATAGAGGATTTCCCCGCCGACCGAGGTCCAGGCCAATCCCGGCACGACACCAATCTGCCCGGTGCGCGAAAGAACCTCACGCGTGAATCGCTGTGGTCCCAGATATTTTTCCACGTTTCGATCGGTAATGATATATTTGCCGCGCGAACCGGAGGCGATACGCCGCGCTACCTTGCGGCAAATGGAAGCGATTTCCCGCTCCAGATTGCGCAATCCTGATTCGCGGGTAAAACCATTGATCACTTCGAGGATACAAGAGTCCTTAAACTCGAGACGGCTTTTGGAAATCCCGTGGTTATCGTACTGCTTGGGTATGAGATGCCGCTTGGCAATGGCCAGTTTCTCCAGATCGGTGTAACCGGGGAGACGAATAATTTCCATCCGGTCGCGAAGCACAGGCGGTATCGGGTCGAGCAGATTAGCGGTGGTGATAAACATCACTTTGGAGAGATTGAAAGGGACTTCCAGGTAATGGTCGGAGAAAGTATCATTTTGCTCCGGATCAAGCACCTCGAGCAGGGCGCTGGCCGGGTCGCCGCGGAAATCGGTGCCGATTTTATCGACTTCATCGAGCATCAGAATCGGATTATTAGAGCCGGCCCGGCGGATCGACTGGAGGATTCTTCCGGGGAGAGCGCCGATATAAGTCCGGCGGTGCCCCCGTATTTCGGCCTCATCATGCATTCCGCCCAGCGATATCCGGTCGAATTTGCGCCCCATGGCGCGGGCAATGGAGCGGCCGAGAGAGGTTTTCCCGACACCGGGCGGCCCGACAAAGCAGAGAATCGGCCCTTTGACGTCGCTTTTAAGTTTCCGCACCGCCAGGTATTCCAGAATTCGATCTTTGACATTGTTCAAATCGTAGTGATCCTCATCGAGAATCTTCTTGGCTTTGGTGATGTCGAGCATATCCTTGGTCGAGGCCGACCAGGGGAGAGCCACCAGCCATTCCAGGTAGGTGCGGGAGACGGTGTATTCAGCCGAGGCCTGGTTCATCCGAGTGAGTCGTTCCAGTTCTTTTCTGGCGGCTGTTTCGGCTATTTCGGGCATTTTCGCTTCGGCGATTTTCTTTTCAAACTCTTCAATTTCGGCCCGATCGTCCTTGTCGCCCAACTCTCTTTTAATCGCTTTGAGCTGTTCGCGGAGGATAAACTCGCGCTGGATTTTCCCCAGTTCCGACTGCGCCTCGCTCTGGATTTTTCGGGAAAGCTCGAGAACCTCGATTTCTTTGTTGATAATATTAAGAAGCTTTTCCATCCGCCTGTAAACATCAGCTTCCTCCAGTAATTCCTGCTTGTCTTTAATCGCTATGTTGAGATTGGAGGCAATCAGGTCGGCCAGTTTGGAGGGGGTCTCCTGATTGATGGCGGAAACATAAAGCTCCTCGGAAAGATTCGGCGCCAGTTCAATGGCGGTGCGCAGCCGTTCGACCAGATTCCGCTGCAAAGCCTCCATTTTGACCGATTTCCCGGACTTCTCGACAATATCTTCCACTTCGGCGCTCAGGTACGGTTCGGCGGTAAGGAATTTCTTAATTCTGATTCGGGAGAGTCCCTGCACCAGAAAACGAATTGTACCATCGGGGAAACGGAGCATCTTAAGAATATTTCCCGAGGCGCCGACCTCGTAAAGATCGCTTGGCTGAGGGTCATCTTTGGACTGGTCAATTTGGAGAAAGAGGCCGACTGTACTACCGCGCATCAAAGCCTCATCAATCAGCCGAGCCTGCCGCTGCTCATTGGCGGCCAGCGGCACTACCAGAAAAGGAAACACCACCGTTCCCTTTACCGGGAGAATGGGGAGCACGCGCGCGGCTGATTTTTTTTCTGATTCTATGATTTCGTTTGATTTTTTCACGATATCCCTCTTAATTTTGAGGTTGCTTCAGGATAGCGTTCAGATATTGAAGCGAAACAGGATTACATCGCCATCCTGCACAATATAGTCTTTCCCCTCGATATGGAGTTTGGCGGCCGCTTTCAGGGCCGGCAGGGTCTTATGCACCGTGTAATCCTCGTATGAGGCCACCTCGGCCCGAATGAAGCCGCGCTCGAAATCGGTATGCACGGCGCCAGCCGCTTTGGGGGCGGTCGAGCCTTTGCGGATAGTCCAGGCGCGCGCCTCCGGCGGACCGATAGTAAAGAAGGAAATCAGCCCCAGCAAATGATATGACTGGCGGATAAATTTGTCCACTGCCGGGCTATCAATTCCGAGTTCGCTCAGGAATTCCGCCCGTTCCTCCTCGGCCAGCTGAGCCAGTTCCATTTCGATTTTACCGCAGATGACCGAAATATCCCGTATCCCTTCCCTGATATATACGGAATATTGTTCATATATCGCAGCCGTTTCGGGGAGTCTCTCCTCGGCAATATTGAACACGATAAGCTGCGGCTTTTGGCTCAAGAAAGCATAACCGCGAATAATCTTCTCTTCTTCCTCGGTGAGATTGAGTTCGGAAATAACCTGATCGTTGTTCAGGGCCACCTGGCATCGTTTGAGAATCTCCAGTTCCTGCGCGCGCTCCTGATGACCGGTCAGTTTTATGGTTCGCTCCATCTTATCGATATTGTTTTCGAGCGTCGCCATATCGGCCAGAATCATCTCATCGAGAAGCGTCCTAATATCGCGCTCGGGATTGGAGGTTGGGCCGAAACAATCGAGCACGAGCACCAGCGCTTCCATCATTCGCAAGTCCGGCGTGATTTCCAAATCCGCTTTTGATTCCTTGGTCTTACCGGAAAATCCGGCGGCATCGAGAAACTCGATTTCGGCGTGGGTCACTTTCTTGGGTAGAGTGAAAGCGGCCAGATTCTCGAGTCGCGCATCGGGGACTTTGATGACCGCCCGATGCACCGCCCGCGAATAATCGCCGACCGCCTCTTTGAGTCCCGAGACGGCGTTGAACAGCGTGGTCTTGCCTGACTGTGGCAGGCCGATAATACCCAGTCGCATATCTATATTCTATGGAAGTTTGAGCCGGATTGCAAGTTAAAAGCTATTAGAGGACAGGACGATGTCCTGTCCCTACGTGATACACACCCTATTCCTTGATCAGCGAGCGGAGGATTTTCAGGTTTTCGATGTCCTCCAGAAGCTCTTCACCTTTGGGCGTCTCGAGAATCTTCGGGATTTTTAAAAGTCTCTTATCATTAAGCAGAAAACGGAATGGTTCCAGCCCCATTTCCCCTTTGCCGATATGCTCGTGCCGGTCAACTTTGGAGCCAAAGCCTTTCTTGGAGTCGTTGAGATGAACCGCCTTGAGAC
>JAPLUR010000089.1 GCA_026397505.1 Candidatus Zixiibacteriota bacterium | reverse complement strand
ATCAATCTGGCCGAGACGGCCGCTTGGTTGATCGCCTCGCTCGGCCGGATAATCGCCGCCGGAGATGCCGGCGCGCGTCTCCCGCAAACGCTCGATGAGTACGCTTTCATGGTGCAATTTGGTATTTCGCCGGAGATGCGGCGAATGCACCGGATAGCCGGCGCCGCTCTGAGCCGCGGTGATTATCGCCTCCTGCGCGAAAAGGGGATCAAATCGCTGGCCGATCTGCAGGCGATTCCCCGGGAGGAACTGGCTAATATCATAAATCCGGAAAGCAAATTAAAAAGGCTCTTTCAAGAGAAAGAAACATTAACAATGGAGGATACAATGAACAGAATCAGTACGGTTGGCACAGGCATGAAATTCCAGTCGGCCACGCTCGGCCTGGGTCCGGGATTTCATCCCTCCGCGGTTGAACTGGATGGCCGCTATGAAGGGGAACGGTACCTGGTGAAAATCGACAATTTCCCTATTCGGCTGACCGGCAAGTCATTCAAGTATCTGGTCAAACTGGCCCATTCGCGGCTGGTCAATGGCGAGGGGTGGATGTACAAAGATGATATCGAGGCCGGGTTCAATCAGGCCCGCTACCTCTATCGTCTCAAACTGGAAATTAACCGCGATGGCGGCTGCCCCTGGGGAATCTTCGAAAACAATCGGCTCGGTTACTACCGCCTTGATATTGAGCCGGCCCGGATTCGGCTGAATTTGGAGAATCTAAAGAATCACCCGGATTATGAAATCCGCTGCATTGCCGACCAGCTCGCGCCGCGGTTGGTAAGCTGAACGGCGACAACAGCTCCGGGAAATCGGGGCCGCCTTATAAATAATGGCCCGCTCCGTATTGACTTATCGTAGCGTTTAAATATATATGAATTAAACCGATACGATAAGAAAAGGTCATTTTTGCCATGATTATCAAAGCCGGCTCACATATCCCGATCCTGGCCTCCGATGGAGAGCCGCTCTTGCCGGTTATTCCGACCAAAACCCTGATTCTATTCCCGGGGGAGACCGTCACGCTTCAGGTTGCCCGGCCGGAGAATCTTGCCCTCATTAAGGAAAATGTCGGCCCGGGCAAGCTGGTCGCTGTCACCTACTCCCCTAGCGGCGAGGTCGGGGGGAAAGATATCGAGCTCTGCCAGATTGGTGTTGCCGCCCGCATCATCTCGGCCAAAGAGGGCCCCGGCGACTCCAGAGTGGTAACTATGGAAGGTGTCCGTCGTATCGCTTTACAATCAATTCAACGTCGAACTCCTTATCTTATGGCCCGCATCGGGTATGTTGATGAAAAAGTATCCCTGTCGCCTGGTACTGCCCGGCTGTCCGAGGAGATCAGCGGCCTGGTTGGGCAAATCACCAAGATTGACCCCTCTTATTCCGGTGAATTATGCACCGTGCTGAAATTAAGTATGGGAAATCCTGGCCAGTTTGCCGACCGAATCGCTTCACTCTTTCATTTCCCGCTGAATTCAAAACAGGAAATTCTGGAAGCTTTTCGGGTGGAAATGAGACTTCGCAAAGTGCTCAACTTCCTCAAGGTTGAATTGAATCGGGCGACTATTTCTTTCGAAATCAAGAAGAATGTTGAAGAGAGGAATGCCGACGAACAGCGGAAATTCTTCCTCCGCCAACAACTCTATGAGATAAAGCGGCAATTGGGTGATGAATTTATTGAGGATAAGGAAGCCCAGCAATTGAAAGGGGAAATCAAGAGAAACCGACTGCTGCCTAACGAGGTGCGGGAGCGCGCCCTGGTCGAGGTCGACCGCCTCAGCCATATTTCCACCGCTTCGGCCGAGTACGGCGCCACCAAAATCTATCTCGACTGGTTGATGAATATTCCCTGGAATGTCTGCGGCAAGGAGGATTACGACCTCAAGCAGGTTGAAGAGGATATCGATGACGAATATTACGGATCGCCCCAGATCAAGAAACAGATTTTGGAGAGAATTGCCGTCAGACAGCTTTCGGGCGGCATCGATGATGGTTCGGTGCTCTGTCTGGCCGGTGTGCCGGGAACCGGCAAAGCTTCGCTGGCGCGGGCCATTTCCAGGGCTCTGCATAAAAAATTCATCCGGATTTCGGTCGGGGGGATGGTTGATATCGCCGATATCAAAGGCTCCCCAAGGACATTTATGGGGGCCGCACCCGGCATAATACTCCGCACTCTAAGAGATGTCGGGACCTGCGATCCGGTTGTTTTTATCGAGGATCTGGAATATTTCGCCGAGGATGCCAATACCGCGCTGCCGATGTCGCTGCTGGAGGCGATCGATCCCCGCCTTAACACCCGCTTTCTGGATAATTATATCGGGCTGCCGATAGACCTGAGTCGGGCCACCTTCATTTGTGCGGTCAAAGCGCTTGATGGTATTCCCGA
>JAPLUR010000088.1 GCA_026397505.1 Candidatus Zixiibacteriota bacterium | reverse complement strand
ACTTCCGAAAGCGCAAAGACTATGTTTCTCCTGCTAAAATCTAACTCGTTATACGACATTAGGTGTCTCCTTTTGAATCAGCTTGTAAATCTTAAGGATACACCTCTTGTCGTTTTTACACACTTATAAAGATATTACCGCAAGTACCCGAATAAATCAAAAAGAACTTGGCCGGAGGACGGAATCCGCGTATATTATCTATGCAGGAGTTTTGCCAGGGCTGAGTTGACACGGAAACAGGAGGGTGGAAGAGGAAAATCCATTTGCCTCCCTGCCTGCGTATGATTGAAATTCTGATTTGACGAGGATATTACATTTATGCCGGGACTGATTTGCTGGAATTGCGGAAGGGCAACCGGTATTGAGGGGAAACCAACCCGATCCGATTCCTGCTCGCAATGTCTTTCGGACCTGCGGACCTGCCGCGGATGCCGTTTTTTTGATCCCACCGCGCGATGGCAGTGCCGGGAATCGATCGAGGCACCGATTCCGATCAAGGAGAAATCGAATTTCTGCGATTTTTTTCAGGCGCGACTGGCGGTGCATTCGCATGATAAGAAACAGACTCCAATAGAGGCCAAGGATTCGCATAAGAAGAAGTTCGACGACCTCTTTGAAGATTAGATAGTATTCTATTCAATTTCCAGTTAAACACAAATAATAACAGCCCGGTGCTTTCGCCACGGGCTGTATATATTCGGGGATCTTTTTATCGAAAGAGAATTAATTGATTCTGAATCCCCCGACCGGGGTCTGTGAGTTGAACTGCGCGGCGAACCATTCCACGGTCTTGCGCAGTCCGGCAGCAAAATCGATTTTTGGCTGGAAGCCGAGGTCCTGCCCGGCGCGCCGGATATCGGCGAAAGAGTGAAGAATGTCGCCGCGGCGGGGAGGATCATAGACCGGTTCGATATCGACGCCGATTATTTCCTGCAGCATTTTGATAAGGGCGTTCAGGGTGTACTGTCCGCCGCAGGCAATATTGTAGTACTTGGCGACCGCCTTTTCCGCCGTGGTCGCCAGGATATTGGCCTCGACCGCGTTGGCCACGAAAGTAAAATCGCGCGACTGCTCACCATCGCCGAATATGACCGGTCTTTTCCCGGCCAGAAAGGCATTGATGAATCTCGGTATGACTGCCGAATACTGAGAGTTGGGATCCTGACGCGGCCCGAAAATATTGAAATACCGGAGCGCTACTGTCTCGAGGCCGTATAATTCATAGAATATCTTGCAGTATTCTTCGCCGGTCAGTTTGGTGACAGCGTACGGTGAGAGAGGATCAATCGGCATATCTTCGCGCTTGGGAAGCTCCGGCGTATCGCCATAGACCGAGGAGGAAGAGGCCATCACGAATCGTTTCACGCCTTCCTGCTTGGCGGCCTCTAATAGATTCAAGGTGCCGTCGATGTTGACACTGTTCGAAGTGAGCGGATTTTTGACCGAGCGGGGCACCGAGGGAAGCGCCGCCTGGTGCAGAATATAGTCAATTCCCTCGACCGCCTCGCGGACGGTCCAGAAATCGCGGATATCTCCATCATGAAGCTCAATGGAGCTTTCTATATCGACCAGATTGATTTTACGTCCGGTCGAGAAGTTGTCGAGGATACGAACCTCGTCACCCCTTTTAACCAGTTCATGCGCAATATTGCTTCCGATAAAGCCGGCGCCGCCGGTTACGAGATATTTCATTTCTATCGATCCTTAATCTTTATAAGTCCAATATCAATATTATCGGCGGATTAAAACCTTTCTACGACACTCAGAGCAAAAATAATTGCGGCTTTCTGTCGAACAATTTATCCGCCTTTTCCCAATCATCGGGGCGGCCGATATCAAGCCATCGACCATTGAAGCGATATATATGAGGATTCTGTCCGGCTTTAATCAACTTCAAAACCAAATCGGGAAAATCAAACCGTCCGACCGGAATATATTTTAATATTTCGCGGCGGAAAGCATATATCCCCATCGAAACCGAATAGGGCAAAACCGGTTTCTCACGATAACCGGTTATTCTGCCATTTTTTTCCTCAATTACTCCAAAATCTACTTTTACCGACCGTTTGAAAACGGCCACGGTGGCCGGGGAATTATTTTTCAGATGTGCTTTGATGAAATCCCTGAACGGCAGATCGGTCAGAAGGTCGCCGTTTAGAACCAGAAAATTGGAATCAAGGTTCTTTATTCTTTTCAGCGGCGCGGCAGTCCCCAGCGGCTTTTTCTCGAGTGAATATCGAATTTTGAGACCGAATGGCTGCCCCGAACCGATTATCATCTTGACGAGATCGGCTTGATATCCGACCGCCATGATGACCTCTTTGATCCCGGCGTGGGCCAGTTGGCGCAAAAGGATTTCCACAATTGGAACATTTCCGACCGGCCAGAGCGGTTTGGGGAGGATTTTGGTATAGGGGAGAAGTCTTCGCCCTTCGCCTCCGGCCAGAATCACCGCCTGTTTGATGGAGGAGGTCAAAGCTGGTAATCCTCCTTTTTATAGAGAGCCCGATTGGTTTCGTAAAAAGCGATCGTATCTATCAGGCCATTTTTGATCTGAAATTTCGGCTTGTATCTGAAAAGCTTTCTGGCCAGATGATTATCCCCCTGAAGTCGCAAGACTTCTGACTTATCGGGACGGATGCGCCGTCTTTCGCTTTTTATGGACAGCTTTTTGCCCATTATTTGGCCGACCAGGGCGACTATTTCCTCAATTGAATAATCTCTGCCGGTGGCCAGATTGACGGTTTTGCCGGTTGTCGCTTTTGTGAAACAGGCGGCGATCATGCCATCGACAATATCAGTCACGTAGTTCATGTCGCGGCGAGTGGTGATATTCCCCAGCCTGATTACATTGCCATGCAGGGCCTGAAGAATGATAGTCGGGATTATGGCCCGTCCCGACTGGCGTGGGCCGTAGCAGTTGAATGGCCGGATTGTGACAGTCGGCAGGCCAAAACTGAGATGGAACGATTCGACCATCTTATCGGCGGCGATTTTGGAGGCGGAGTAGGGGGATTGTGCCACCTGGGGGTGTTTTTCATCGATCGGGACATACTGCGCGCTGCCATAAACCTCGGAAGTGGAAACATGCAGGAATTTCTTGATTTTGGCCTGTCTGGCCGCGGCCAGCATATTGGATGTTCCGAGCGCATTGACAGTCAGAAAATCGCGCGGCGCGATATATGAATAGGGAATAGCTATTTGGGCCGCCAGATGGAATATATACTCATTGCCCTCAACCGCCTTTCGGCAGATATCGGGGTCGCGGATGTCGCCATATATAATGTGGAGGCTCTTTTTGGCTTTTTCCGGGAGATATTCCAGCCAGCCGGCTTTTCCGGAGGAAGTATAGCGCACCAGGGCGGTTATTTCTGCTTTTTGTTTCAGCAGGGTTTCCACCAGATGCGAGCCGATAAATCCGCCGGCGCCGGTGACCAGGACTTTTTTGCTATTTACAGGTATCATTTTCTCCAAAGGTGGAATATAAAATAACCATCTCAATAATCAAAGTTATTTCTGCATATATAGTTATCGGGAAAGAGAGGTTATGTTTTAGGGGGTAGTCTGGTGATGCAAGTGTGGTTTATATCAGACCAGAGCAAAGATGCTACTTTTTTATTTGTCGGCACGAAACATGACCAATAGCTGTATATGGCAGAGTAATTATTTTCATCGTTTGCATTTTCTGTAAATCGACCAGAACCAGACCGCCACCGCCGGCCACCAGCCAGCGACAATCCGGGGTAACAATAAGATTGCCCGCAGGAATTCCTTCCATATAATCGGCGACGACGCCAAATGTAGGTATGACCGTTTTCATGCGCTGTGCTGCCACATCGTAAACCGATATCGTTCTTGGTGACAGTGGATCCTCTGTGGTCACAAATCGTTCCCCCTCGTCATATATTACATATTTGCCGTCCGGCGATATAGTAATATATGCAATCCATGTCTGGAGACGGTGCGAAAATTCCAGCGAATCGGTAAGGCGGTTATAAATCTCGAAATACATTATTGGATTACCGGCTATAAGATAAATATGGCTCTCATCTCTAGAGACTACCGCGAAACCAGGGAAATGGCCCGGATATCCGATTATTTCCGCAAGGGGCGGCTCTGTGCTTAGGTCAAGGCGATAAAGCTGATATCCTAGCAGTGGTGGGTAGATCGTGCAATAAAATCTTCCGCTATTATGTGTAAAATGCCCGTAAAGCGGATTTATTGTATCGGTGAATACTTTTGTGAAACTGACCGCATCAAATATCGCCAATGAATCGCCCAACACTGCTATAAATCTGTTATCGGGCGATATCTCAACCCTGTCCCCTGATGCATCCAATTCGGTCACCAATTCCTTGGTTTTTACATCAACGACCGCTACCTTTTCATGCGGGATGAACAAATATCGACCGTCGGCTGAAACTTGGGGTTCCGCTCCAGGATAGGGTAACTCAAAAGTGTCCACCAGGGCCATGGCTTTAGTATTAAAGACATAAAATTTTCCATAGTTGAAGTCCCGGAAATATATATCATAATCCGAAACCTCCGGTTCTGTCTTGATCGGATTGTCATCGCAGGTAACGAGCAAAATCAACGCCCCCCCGAAAATCACCGATAACAAAAGAAGTAAGCCGAATTTTTTCATTTGACCTCCGCCCTTCTCAATCATTTTGAACTATTCTCACACCCAGAATAAAATCTATATGGCCTTGTTCGCGCCATATAAATAATCGGTGCTTCATCAATTCGCTGCATTACCCACAGAATAATATAAATCTAAAGCTATATTTTCCAAGCAAATTTTTATATTGCCGACTCTAATCCCCCGCCTTAGATTTGTCCAAAATTTGGGATAAGCAGGAAAGGAACAGCGATGTCCGATTTCGATTATATCTCAGCCAGACAGATACTCGATTCCCGCGGGACGCCGACGGTCGAGGTTGATGTGGTTCTGGCCGACGGTTCGCTTGGCCGGGCCGCAGTGCCATCGGGCGCCTCCACCGGAACGCACGAAGCGGTAGAACTGAGAGACGGCGAGGCCAAAATCTATTTCGGCAAGTCGGTGATGAAAGCGGTCAGCAACGTCAACGAGAAAATCGCTCCGGCCATATTATCGAAAAATATCGATCCCTACGACCAGGTGGCGCTGGATAATTTCCTTATTAAACTGGATAACACCGAGAACAAATCGGCGCTCGGCGCCAACGCCATATTGGGGGTTTCACTGGCCACGGCCAAAGCGGCGGCGCAATCTATTGGGCGGTATCTGTACGAATATATCGGCGGCACCAACTGCAAGTATCTTCCGGTACCGATGATGAATATCCTCAACGGCGGCAAGCATGCCGACAACAATGTTGACCTTCAGGAATTCATGATCATGCCGGTGGGAGCCAAGTCGTTTGCCGGGGCCCTGCAAATCGGCGCGGAGGTTTTTGGAAGTCTCAAGAAGGTACTCAAGGGGAAAGGATACAATACTTCGGTCGGTGATGAGGGTGGTTTTGCGCCCGATTTGAAATCGAACGAGGAAGCGCTTACCGTTATTATGGAGGCGATTGAGAAGGCGGGATATAAACCGGGCAAGGATGTTCTTCTGGCGCTCGATCCGGCTTCATCGGAATTCTATGACGCCAAGAAGAAAATCTACAATCTCAAGAGCGAGGGGAAGAAGTTCACTTCGGAGCAGATGATTGATTTCTACGAGGCACTGGTAAAGAAGTATCCGATCATCTCTATCGAAGACGGTTTAGCCGAGGATGACTGGGAGGGGTGGAAAAGGATGACGGAGCGGATGGGGAAGACGGTTCAGATTGTCGGCGATGACCTTTATGTCACCAATCCCAAACGTCTGGCCAAGGGAATCAAGGAAAAGTCCTCCAATTCCATTCTGATAAAGTTGAATCAGATCGGTACTCTGACCGAGGCGCTCGATGCGATTGAAATGGCCAAAAAAGCCGGATTTACGGCGGTGGTATCGCACCGGAGCGGCGAAACGGAAGACACCACGATCGCCGATTTGGTTGTGGCGGCGGGTACCGGGCAGATCAAGACCGGCTCGGTTTGCCGCACCGACCGTATCTGCAAGTATAATCAACTTCTCCGTATCGAGGAATCAATTGGCGCCGGAGCGCAGTATCTCGGGCGCGACGTTTTCTATAACCTTCGATAATCTGATTATTAAAACCCCGCGGCCATATATATGTCGCGGGGTTTTTATGTCTGTCAGGCTACCTTACGCTTGAATCAGAGCCACTTGATGGTGACTGAGATTATTTCAGCAGCAGCATCCGTTTGACCGCCGAGGAATTTTCGGCTTTTAGCCGATAGAAATAGATGCCACTTCCCACAAGGCGGCCGGTATGGTCGGTGCCATCCCAGACGGCGGTGTAATTGCCGGCAGATTTTGTCTCATCCACGAGGACCCTGATCATCTTTCCCAATAAATTGTAAACGGCCAGCTCAACGTGCGCCCGCTGTCCTATAGAAAAGCTGATGCTGGTGGTCGGATTGAACGGGTTGGGGTAATTTTGCTCGAGAGCAAATCCCTGCGGCAGCGGAGAATCCTTTTCTTTAATATCCATGGCCGAATCACCCGCATTGGAAACAAGATAGTCGAATCCATAGGAGCCGGGGTAAGCGTCTTCCCTGATCGATGCAACTGTCGGAATGGCGATGATATGGTCGTAGGGCTGACTCAGCCAGTTATCGATAATGCTTCCTGCAGGCGGCCGGCGATATGTTTTCGCGGCAGGGGCTGAGTGCGGAGGCGGCAAAAAACCCGTTCCGCAACGGCGGAACGGGTTTCTAGGAGGGACATGCGAAAAAGGTTCTTCCCTTTCGGTTTTGCCTTTCTGGCGGGTCCTTTTCTCAATTTCAGAGCGCTGATCTTGCCGCGCACTGAAGCCAACGAGCGTCCCAGCTCCTTGGCAATTTTCGAGGCAGGTCTGCTCTTGTATCCATCGCGAAGCTTCTTGAGTTCGTCGCCGCGCCAAGCCTTGCCTACCGGCCTTCTGGCTTTCTTCGCTTTCGGTTTCGCTTTTCTTCTCATCGCCATTTTATGGCTCCTTTCGTTACGGTTGGTTAGAAGATGATTTCGACTTTCGAACGGCAGTCGTTGTTTGCACCAATAGCGCCCCGACATCCTGTCACCGCCGTGCAATGAACTTCCATTTTCTCTTGGTTCAGACTAATCATCGCATGAAGAATAGAAATGTTAAAACCAGTCTGCAAGAAAAAAATACAGTTAAATGCAAAATAAATGGCGGTGGTTTGATGTACTATCAGACAGTGACAGTCATGATGTCACCGATTATTCCGGGAAATGGTTCTAATTTATGGTGAGTAACGGGGATGGTGAAGAGACAGATGTCAGGTTCCAAGCTCCCGGATAAGATACTGTCCGGTGTAGGAACTCCTGACCGCGGCCACTTCCTCGGGAGTACCGGCCGCAATTATCTGTCCGCCGTCATCGCCCCCGTCGGGGCCGATATCAATGATATAATCGGCGGTTTTGATGACATCAAGGTTATGTTCAATGACCAGCACCGTATTACCGCGGTCAACCAGTTCGTTGAGCACGCCCAGAAGCATGCGGATATCCTCAAAATGCAGACCGGTCGTCGGTTCATCAAGAATATATAGAGTGGAGCCGGTGGCGGTCTTGGAAAGCTCCGCCGAGAGTTTCACCCGCTGGGCCTCGCCGCCGGAGAGTGTTGTCGCCTGCTGGCCGAGGTGAATATACCCCAGGCCGACGCTCTTGATGGTCATCAGCTTCCGTCTGATACGGGGAACATGTTCGAAGAATATCAGCGCCTCGTCAACGGTCATATCGAGCGTATCGGCAATCGATTTACCTTTGAAAGTAACCTCGAGCGTCTCGCGATTGAACCGTTTTCCCTTGCAGACCTCGCACGGAACATAGACATCGGGCAAAAAGTGCATCTCAATCTTGATGATCCCGTCACCCTGACAGGCCTCGCACCGCCCGCCTTTGACATTGAACGAAAACCGTCCCGGTTGATAGCCGCGCATCTTCGCTTCGGGGAGCCGGGCATAGAGGTCGCGGATAAAGGTAAAGACACCGGTATAGGTGGCCGGATTGGAGCGCGGTGTCCGGCCGATAGGGGACTGGTCGATATCAACGACCTTGTCGATATGTTCCAAGCCTTCTATTGAATCATAAGGAAGAGGAGCCTCACGCGAATTATAAAACTGCCGTGCCAGGATACGATACAATGTCTCATTGATAAGGGTCGATTTGCCCGACCCGGAAACCCCGGTGACCACCGTGAACACTCCCAGCGGCAAGGTTACATTGAGGCTTTTCAGGTTGTTGCCGCGCGCCCCTTTCACCACCAGATATTTCCAATTGGGTGAGCGGCGGATTTTAGGCGCGGGAATCGTCTTCCGGTGACTCAAGTATGCGCCGGTAAGAGAGTCTCGGCATTTTTTGATCTGCATCGGAGTTCCCTCGCAGACCACTTTCCCCCCCATATTTCCGGCACCGGGCCCCAGGTCAATAACATAGTCGGCCGATTCGATGGTCTCGCGGTCATGCTCGACGACAATAACCGTATTCCCCAGGTCGCGCAGGTCGGTCAGGGTCTGCAACAGCTTCCGGTTGTCGCGCTGGTGCAGGCCGACCGAGGGTTCATCGAGGATATACATCACCCCCACCAATCGCGAGCCGATTTGGGTGGCCAGGCGGATACGCTGCGATTCCCCGCCGGAAAGAGAGACGGTGGCCCGATTCAACGTGAGATAATTCAGCCCGACATTATCCATGAAAGAAAGCCTGTTCTTGATTTCCTTGAGGATCTGACGGGCGATCAGTTCTTGTCGCCGGGTCAATTTGATATTTTCAAAGAAACAACGGGCATCCTTTATGGACATACCCGTGATGGTTTCAATAGTCTCCCGGTTGATAATCACCGCCAGCGCCTCCGGTTTCAACCTTGCCCCCTTGCAGTCGGGGCAGGGGGAGATCGACATATATTGTTCTATCCATTGCCTGATGCCGGCGGAATTAGTTTGACGGTACCGTCGTTCCAGATGGGGAATCACCCCTTCATAGGGACCGATATATTCGCCCGAACCGCGCCCGTTGGAATGTTCATACTCAAAATGGATATGCTCTTTGCCGGAGCCATGAAGTATCACCTTCTGCACTTTGGGCGGGAGAGATGCAAATGGCGCCGTAAATTTGAAATCATAATGGCGCGCCACGCCTCGGAGCATGCTACGATACCAGTTGGAAATATCAATTCCCCAGGGATGGATGGCGCCGCCACCGACCGGAAGCGAGGGATTAGGTATGACCAGGTTGGAATCGATTTCCATCTTCTGTCCCAGACCCGAGCAGGTCGGGCAGGCCCCAAAGGGAGAATTGAACGAGAACATCCGCGGCGCCAGCTCCTCATAACTGATACCGCATTGAACACAGGCGGACTGCTCGGAGAAAAGATGATCTTTGCCGCTGATGCTGATAAGAACGATGCCGCCCCCGGTCTTCAGGGCTGTTTCGACCGAGTCGGCCAGACGGCGGGCGGATGATTTTTTGACCACCAGCCGGTCGATCACGATTTCGATCGTATGCTTAACGGTTTTGCTCAATTTTATGTCGCTGTCGATCTCGACGATTTCCCCGTCAATCCGCAGACGAACGAATCCCTCACGCTTGGCGGTTTCAAAAATCTCCTTATGTTCTCCCTTTCTCCCCTGTACCAGCGGCGCCATGACCGTCAGTCGGGAGCCCTCCTCGAAGGAGAGCACCGAATCAACAATCTGCTCGACCGTCTGCCGGGTGATGGGCCGGCCGCATTTGACACAATGCTGGACACCGATTCGGGCGAACAGAAGACGGAGATAGTCATATACTTCGGTGACTGTCCCGACCGTGGAACGGGGATTTTTGGCCACGCCTCGCTGCTGGATGGAAATGGCCGGGGAAAGACCCTCGATGAAGTCAACATCCGGCTTATCCATCAGCCCCAAAAACTGCCGGGCATAGGCCGAAAGGGATTCCACATAACGTCTTTGCCCCTCGGCATAGATGGTATCAAAGGCCAGCGTGGATTTTCCCGATCCGGATAAGCCGGTGATTACCACCAGCTTATTGCGGGGAATTTTGATGTCGATATTTTTTAAGTTATGCTCGCGGGCACCTTTAACATATATAAACTGCGATTCTGTCATGTCACCTCTAAAAAATTGCGCAACCTGTAATATAATCAAATTGCGAATTAAAGAGAAACATTTTCTCGTTTTTTTCGAATACTTATGTACCCTTTGCCGTCTTAAAATTATTAACCCGTGCCATAGGATATGGTCAGAAAGAATGAAATCTATTATTCCAACCTTAATTTACTTTAATTGGACAAACAAATCATTTTCTGACGGAGAAAATGATTATATCCATAAAGCCCACCAACGTCATACTTGCTTTATTACATTTCTACCGGAGGTTTCATGTTGTTAAAGTTCATGCTTCTGGCGGCACTCTTGCTACTGGCGCCACTCTGCATATTCGCCGGGGATGCCCCCCAGAAATATATGCAGGTCAGAGTGCTTCTCGATTCACCCGATCAAATGCTGCAGCTTCAAAAAGAGGGGGTGGATCTCGTCTGGTCCGGGGATAAATATGTCGAAATCATCACTCATCCCGACCAGTTGAGACGCCTGCAGGATCTGGGCTACAAGACAGCCACGATTCATGAAGATGTCGAGGAATTTTATCGGTCACGTCTGGCATCCAAGCCGATGGGAGGATATAAGACCCTGTCCCAACTGGAGACCGAGTTGTTTTTCCTCAATTATATTTATCCGAACATTGTCGGTCCCATGATCAGTATCGGGAAGACAATCGAGAATCGCGATATCTGGGCGATCAAAATATCGGATAATCCCAATGTCGATGAGGATGAACCGGAAATTTTGTTTACGGCGGCCCACCATTGCCGTGAAGTGGTAACTCCGGAAATAATCCTGGCCATAATGAACCATCTGACCCAGAACTACGGAGTGGATCCTGAGGTAACAAATCTGGTTGACAATCGTGAGATCTGGTTCGTACTGGTGGTCAATCCGGATGGTTATGCTTATAATGACCTCAACAATCCCGGTGGGGGTGGGATGTGGCGGAAGAATCGACGGGATAATGGTGACGGCAGTTACGGTGTTGACCTCAATCGCAACTATGGATATATGTGGGGGTATGATGATATCGGCTCTTCTCCAAATACCGCAACTGAGACTTATCGCGGTTCCGGGCCGTTTTCTGAAGCAGAAACCCAGGCTGTCCGTGATCTTATTATTGCCCATCATTTTGAGATCATCATCAACTATCACGCCTACTCCAATCTGATTCTCTGGCCATACGGATATGCGGTGGGTACGTATACACCGGACGAAAAAGTTTTCAATGCTTTAGGCCAGCGCTTAAGTTCCTATAACAATTATACCGCCGACCCCGGTTGGGCCATGTATCCGGTCAATGGTGATGTCAATGACTGGGCCTATGCCGAGCAGACTCTCAAGTAAAAGTGCTATGGGTATACTATCGAAGCGGGGAACTATTTTGACGGTTTCTGGCCGCCTGTGTCACGGATTCCGGAAATCACCGCGGAAAATCTTCCGGGCAGTCTATTTCTGATTTCACTGGCCGGGGACGTCAATTCAATCGCTCCTCCGGAAACACCATCCCTAACCTCGCCCGACAGCATTCCCGGCGGCAGTTCATACTCCGTTGATTGGTCACTGTATGATACAATCAACCCACCGGTAAATTACGAATTGCTCGAGATGCAGGATTTACAGACCGGGACCGATTCGGCCAATAATTTTAATTCCTGGCTTACCAGCGGCTATGTCCTTTCGAATACCTACTATCATTCTTCCGGCAGCAGCTTCCATTCCGGTACCCCCAGCCTTGCCTTTCGATATGTTCAATCGACGACCCCTTATCTGGTTAAACCCAACGACACGCTGAAATTCTGGACTAATTATTCTTTGACCGAAACTTGGGATTTTGCCTGGGTTGAGGTTTCGACGAATGGGACGACGTTTTTCACGATTCCCGGCAACCTCACGATCAGCAACAATTATTTTTATCACAATCGCGGCCATGGTATAACGGGCAACTCCGGCGACTGGGTAGAAGGGCGATTTGACCTATCGGCCTTTGTCGGGCAGGAAATTTATGTCCGCTTTTCATATAAGGATCATGATCTCTACTACGCGGGGCAGGGCATCTATATCGATGATATCAGCCCCATCAGCGGTTTTGAGACTACGACCGTTCTGTCGTCATCGCTGACCGATACTTCGTATGCGATTTCGGGTCGACCGGACGGCATATACTATTACAAAGTAAGGGCCAAAGATGAGGAGAATCAATGGGGCGTGTTTTCGAACATCAGTCAGACCACCGTTGGTTCCCCCTATGTGTGCGGAGATGCCAATAAGGATAGAATAGTGAATATCAAAGATATTACCTATCTTATCAATTTCCTTTACAAGGGCGGTCTGGCGCCGGATCCGATGCAGGCCGGTGATGCCAATGGCGACGGCATAGTAAATATCAGAGATGTTACTTACTTGATAAACTACCTGTATAAAGGGGGGCCGATTCCGATCTGTCCTCCGAATTAAGGGCGACAGGGTTGATCTAATTGATGCGCAAAGCGGCGGTCACCCCTTGACCGCCGCTTTTGATTTAAAGTGATATGGATTTTTTGTTTCCCGCCATCTCACTGATCATATCGAGAGAGTTTTATGCCGAACTGCGCCTCGAGGTCATAGTTCACACCATGGACATACCCGGCGCCGTTGGCACAGCAGAGCTTGCGGGCGCGAACATCCTCGGCCCACTCGGGTTGCGCTGAGTCGGCGCGGCGGTTGGCCACGATGCGCATTTTTTCAATTTCCCGTGCATCGGATGACATTTGAGAGGGGAGTTCTTCGAATCCGGCATGGATGCGGGCTTTGACCAGTTGGCTGATGCTTCCGTTCTGCACACTAATATCAAACATCAAGGCCAGGGCCCGCTCCGACCAGAGTTCGTATTCCCGGCAGAGATGAAGCGCCGCCTGAAATATCTCACCTGAATATTTGAGTTGAATTTTTTGAAACTCCTCTCTTCGACCCAGCGATTTGAACATTCCGCGCCATGGCTCATAGATTGAAAATGTGACAGGATTCTGAATTGACCTGGCAAAGGCCATCAGTTCCGCCTTGTCTGACTCCAGCGCCGCCAGGAGCACCGAATAATTTCCATGGAAGATTGATTCCATGATATCCGGGCGGCTGTTTATCATCTCTCTGAGAAGAGGCTGCAGCGAGTCCTTACCGAAATTCCATTGGAGGGCGCCAAAGCTCAGGCCCTGGCCGTCGAAATCGCTGCTGAGTCCGGCAAAGCATTCCGGGATACCGACAGAGGTCTCAAAGCAGCCGGTCAGGGTAAGGCATTTGCGCTCGATGTTTTCTTTTATTATAACCGGATCGGCAATTTTTGTATGGAACAGTTCTTTCCAGGTTATCGGGCCGACCCGACCGTCAATCTTCAGCCCTTTTAGCCTCTGGAAAGACCTGACGGCCGCATCGGTGCCGCCCCCGAATTCGCCGTCGAGCGGGCCATGATAGTAATCCAGTTTTTTGAGCTTCTCCTGAATTTTACGTACTTCGGTACCTCGCGAACCGAGCATATAAACTGTCATTTTAGCCTCCTCTTGATCGGATGATTCATTCAGCCGATTGCCACTGGTTTTTCTTTGTTCAGGTCGAAACTATAATATTCCCCGGTCTTTAAATATTTTGGTGAGCGCCCGGCTGTTCTTGCCGCCATAAAGGTTTTTTTCGGCTACGATGATTGCCTCGGCGCCATCCTGGAAATCGGAATACTGGGTCAGATAGAAATGGCTTTCCAGAATGACCGTATCCGCCTTCTTTCTTCCCAGGAGCTTTCGCACCTTCCAGAGACAGGCCGACCAGATTTCTCCGTCGTCGTGAACCTCGCCTGTCATATTCTCGGGGTAATGCTTGGGACTATTCAAATATCTAAGGCATCCTGCCTTGTTGCCCCGGGCGGCTTTGACATCCCACTCGGCAAAGCGCACTTTTCTCGGCGTCGTCTTATATTCCTCAAAGAAGGAAGCGGCCAGATAATCGCCGAATCCTTCGCCCATTGCTCCTCCCTCCTGACTCTGCCCGAATCCGCTGATAATATCGTCCTGAAGGGCATGGCCGTACTCGTGAAGAATGATATCGGCATCCTCCGCGTCATCGACGCCGCCGTCGCCGAAGTTCAAATCCTTTTTCTCGGGCATGGGGTTATAGTAGGAATTATCCTCGGGGCCGCAGTGGGCATTCACCTTGATGCTTCGATTCAGTATCCCTCTTTTTCCCTTGAATCCCAATGATTGGATATACCTCTGCACGGTATCGATATGGTAGTAAGCCATAACTTCTTCAAAGTGGTTATTATAGCGGTTATAAATGAATTTGAGTTCGGCGGAAAATGCCGGATTGCGTGTTGCCGTGGTGTCGACATAAGGCCCGATAAGGTAGCCGCCCGGCTTGAGGTCATGCAGAGCCACTTCCTTATAGGCGGGCTGGAATACTCCGGCGTCGCGGTCCAGCATATTATAGAGGTCGTCTCTATTGAGAGCCACGATCGGATTGGGGATGAAAACTCTCCCTTTACCCGTCACACCTTTCTTAATGATATTATGCTGGTCGATGACATGACCGGTGCTCTTGTCGATAAAGAGAATCCAGATGGCCATCGGCTTTACGGCGCCGAATTTAACTTTCCAGACTTTCCGATAAGTATTCTTATAAGCATATATCATGCTTTCCTTCCTGATGGGAGAGTCTTTCCAGCCATGCTCTTTTGCTCTCTTCTTGATAATGGCCTGAATCGAAACCGCGGACAGCGGTTTGGCTTTTGATTTGTGCACCCTTTCTTCAAGGGAGTCTATCGGCACAGTATCATTCCTGACCATGAATACACGATTTCTATGGTCGACATGAACGGCCACCCAGGCGCCGTGAATGGGAGTCCCGCGGAAATACTGCTGGAACAGAACCTTTCCGGCGCCGAGGCTCTCGCCGGTTTTCTCGTATTTCAGATCCCTTATCAGGTCGATTATTTTTAGAGCTTCTGCGTTCTTTTTAAGGAAAGCCATGGCGATGGCTCGCGGCGTCCCTGTACCCGAAACGGTCTGAAATCCCGATATCTTCTTGGGGATATATTTGTCTTTATCCCACCGCACACTGCAATTTTTCAGTTGAAGCATGATATTCCTCCGGTTATTAGAGTTTAAATTATCATTTCATACCGGCCTCCGGGGACTATTCCTTAACGAATGCGTCTTTAGAGCATCCGAAACATGGCGGGGATGCCTTTTCCCCGGTCAGGGTCGGTTGTTTTTCTGTCAGGCTGAATTCGATCATAATTTAAAAAGGGGGTTGGGGGCTGTCAAGAGATATTTCGGGCCGGTAGCGCAATATCATTTAGAGGCCGGCCAAGGAATAAGAAATCGGGAGCAAAAAAAGGGGACAGCTTGCGGACGCTGTCCCCTTAAACTGTCTTACGGCGTTTACGGGCAGATCGGTATCGGGCCGCCTTTGTAGAGGAAATTTATCAGATGAGTAATATCTCTGATATTTATTATGCCGTCGCCATTGGCATCACCTGCCTGAACCGGGATTGGTGCCAGGCCTCCTTTATAGAGGAAGTTGATAAGGAATGTAATATCCTGGATATTGACGACACCGCTGCCGTTGGCATCACCGCAGATATAAGGATTACCGACTGTCACATTATCGATGACCGAGTATCTGCCCCACTGGCCATCGGCATCATTGGCCCGCACACGGTAATAATAAAGACCATCCGGGCGGCTGGCGATGGAGTAAGATGTGTCTGTGAGGGATGAAGATAAGACCGTCGTCGTGCCGAATTTTACGACCGGGCGAATGTCATCGACATATATCCCTTCCCACGCATAATAAGTGCTGTAAACCTTATATGATATCCGGATATAAATTGATTGCCCGACATAGGCGGACAGGTCGAACTTCGCTTCCACCCAGCCGGCGGAATACCCAGTGATACCATAGCCGCGATTATGACCGTAGGAATTATTATCGGTCGTGACATTTCCCGGAATCGTAGTATAGATTAAGCCATCGGTGGAGATCTCCACGAAAGCGAAATCCCAATTTTCCGAGATAGAGTAAGAAGTCCAGAATTTCAGTGAATCGTCGGGCTGGACAGTATAAGGTATGGCCGTCTCAATATAGCGGTTAACCGTAGAGGGACTGCCGGAAAAGAAGCTTTTTCCCGGCGAGTGGTAATTATCGTTGGCGAGGACAAAATCCTTGTTTGTCCAGTTGGCGAAACTATTGGCCGAGTCGGAGATAATCCGGCGATTCTGCATCTCGGTCAACTCATAGTTCACGGCCGGGTTGAGGGTATCATGCAGCATCCAATCAACATTATATCCCGAGCCGGTGGGGATCGAATCGGGTGCGGTCAGAAGAGGCGGATCGGGCGGCAGAATCGAATAGACATTTCCGACGAGGTTGGCCAGCAGGATATTAGGCTGAAGATTTTCCTCGGTCAGTATTGGAATCCGCCCCGGAGGAGGCCAGAAACCGTCATCATAAGTGCCGACCTCGACGGTGAAGGCAAAATTCTTGTTCTTGGTGGTCTGTTCGCCATATCCCCAGTCATCGCTGGTGCCGTTGGTCAAGTAGAGCATCCATGCCGGGCCCGGGAAATACCCGTTGTAAAAACTGATCTTCTCACCGATAGCGGAAAAGATATTTTCATCCGGCGTATATAAGTTATTGGCATACCCCCACGGCCAGAGGATAAGATTGGCATGAGAATGATAGTACATGGTGATGGGGAAGTCGTGCGCGGTGATGAAGTCGCGCAAGGCCTGGGTTTCCAGCTCCGAGAAGGGTCCCTGGCCGCGGTATGTTTCGTTGCTTCCTTGCGGCGATGAACCGGCGTCGTCGTAGCCCCACATGTATCCGAAATTACGATTCAGGTCAACGCCGACAGAGCCGTCACCGTTGTCGCGACGGTTCTTTCGCCACATTCCGCCGCCACCGGGGGAGTTTATATCATTGTAGCTGTACCCGTCGGGGTTGGCCACCAGAATAAACCACATCTCCCGGTTATCGACCAGATATGTCACCTCAGGATCGGTGCCGTAATTCTGAGTCAGGTAATTCATGAAGTAGAGAATTACTTCCGACGTGATTACTTCGCGGGCGTGAGTGGCGCCGACATAAAGAATTTCCGGTTCATCCTCATCAATATTGGGATTGTCGGAAATCTTGACCGCCCAGATGTCGCGATTTTCGAGTGTCTTTCCGATGCTGATCATCGGCGAGACGATATTGGGGTAGCCGTAGTTCATGAAAAAGAGTTCTGTCTCTAATTGGGAGAGAGTTTTATATGCCCCCATGCCTTTGGCTCCAAGCCGGTTCCGGTAGAACTCGGTCAGGTCGTCGTGAATCGTAACCGTTCGAAAACCAAGATACTGCAGCCGGCTGACTCCGGCCGGGTCAGTCACTATTTCAATGTATCGATCGCCGGTCTGAATAATCTCCAGCGGCATTTGCTGAATTTGAATGAACTGCTCCTTCGAGTCGATCATGATTCGCACTTGCATGAATTGCGATTGCGAATCGGTTGCGGAAACCACCGCCGGGAAAAGAATCAAAAGGGTGATTAACAGCCATTTCCAAAGGGTCATAGTTACCTCCGTATCGGGCAGGAATTAATGTGTAGTACAACTGAACTTCTTCATTCAATATATTCTATTTTTCATAGGATACAAGTTCTTTCTCAAGCGGGTAGGGGCAAATTCTGCTTCCTTATTCAAAGAATACCCAGCCTATGCCAGTTGAGGCGCAATGATAGAGGTGTCCGGCAGATCGAAGGATTCGATATTACCCGCCATCTCCCTGTAACACAATGATTTAATCCAACAATGGGAATTGCTGGAAAGCGCTGGCAAAGGGGAAGATTATCAATCAGGTGCGCCTGACCGCGAGCCTTATCATTGATGTGGCTAAACAGATAAAATGAAGGGAGTATATAAATCGGGGCGTTAACGAGAAAAGCCGTTCTACTTTGATTTTCTATTCATGATCTTATGAGCCAGAAATCCTATTAGGACAATTATGCCGTTGCAAATCAGTAATTTGAGAAGTATCATTGGAATATCATTAGTGCTTTTCCAATTGGGCCAGTCAGAAATGAGAATGAAAGTGGTTAGTAACATTACAATTGCAGTAATAAGTGCCGCTGATTTATCCCTGTCTTTGAAACATTTTACCAATAGGTCAGGTAGCCTGGCTATCAGGTCTGCCCATGTTTGACCTTTAATGTTCAAGAGACTTCTCCTTATTGTTAGGTAGAGTCCTTTCCTTTTCTTTAATTGTCAGGGAGTTATTTATATACTATTGATCGTTGGGCTAATGTCAAGAAAAAGTTTCCCCTTTTAATGATAAATCTTATAATATATTATTTAATATATTATTATGCAATAACTTACATCGTTTTGCTCGAAAACCAGCTTTGCGCCCGCGACCTCTAAACAATGAATATGATGGCACAGTATGTGGCGCAAATGGGCCTCCAATGCCGGGCAAATAGAAAATCTTCTTTCCCATCCTTTCCATATTGCACAATTTCACAGCTATCAATGGACAAATGTACAGATAGCGCCGCTATCAGCGGCCTAGTTTTATGCCAAATAATGTTCGCGTCCGTGTTCTCCCAGTCAACTTGTGGGATGTGACGATTTCCTCGAAATCCCAGTCGCCCGATATGTCCCGGACGCGGAGGCAATATAACATTAAGCCGGTAAACGAATTAATGTCATATTTGATTCCATGGATTTCCTAAGATTAGGCAGAAACTATTCTTTCTCTATCCTATTAATAATATTGAATCCGGTCAGCTCTACCAGGAACAATAATTGCCAGGAAATGTTAAAAAAGTAAAATAATACTTTACTTTATTGTAATGATTTTGTATAATAATGACGAAAACGGTATTGATTAGGCAAGAGGAATTGAAATGAAAGTCACGGCTTTAGAAGAATATGGATTGCGATGTATGCTCCTTTTGGCAAGGCACGCGGGTGAAGGAGGCATTACGCTTCCGGAGATCAGCGCCAAAGAAGGATTGTCGCTTCCTTATGCCGGGAAGCTTCTGATGATACTCAAGCAGGCCGGGCTGGTGCAAGCCGTCCGCGGACGACACGGGGGATACACTCTGGCGAAAGCAGCAGCCGAAATTCCACTTCGCGATGTTTTTGCAGCTCTCGGCGAGCCGGTTTTCAGCGCCAGTCATTGCGAGCGCTATGTGGGCGACAGTGACTGCTGTGTTCATGCCGAGGATTGCACCGTCCGGACAGTCTGGGGAACTTTCAACAAGTTTGTCAACGGATACCTGGATAGTGTCACCCTTGAGGATCTGGCTTCCGGTCGGCTCAACGCCGAAAGCTTTTCCGGATCGAAGTAGGAAGAAAAAGATTGATGAGATTGAACGGTTCGTCTTTGGAATAGAAGAAAAGAAAAGCACCTAACTATAGAGGTTGAAATGTCAGATAGAAATATGATTTTTTCCATTCATGATATCCATGTGGAAGTGGAGGGGAAAGAAGTGGTCAAAGGGGTCTCTCTGGAAATTGGCCGGGGCGAAAAGCATGCCCTGATGGGACCCAATGGCTCGGGGAAATCGAGCCTGGCGAACGCGCTGGCCGGGCATCCCAATTATACAATTACTTCAGGTGAGGCTTATGTCAACGGCCGGAATCTTCTGGAAATGGATGCCACCGGGCGGGCGCGGGCAGGATTGTTTTTGGCTTTTCAATATCCGCTGGCGATTCCCGGTGTGACTGTAGCCAATTTCCTCCGGTCGGCCGTGCGAGCCAAGAACGGCGGCGATGATGCGGCGCTGGCTAATTTCCGCAAGGAACTCCATGACAATTTCCAGCTTCTGGAAATAGATAAGTCCTTCGCTACCCGTTATTTGAATGACGGATTTTCGGGCGGTGAAAAGAAGCGGATTGAGATTCTTCAGATGGCGATGCTTCAGCCAACCGTTGCCCTGCTTGATGAAACCGATTCCGGCCTTGATATCGACGCTCTCCGGATTGTCTCCAACGGTATCAACAAGGCCGCGCCCAGAGAGGGAGGGTTGCTTCTGGTCACCCACTATCAACGGATACTCAACTATGTCAAACCGGACAAAGTCCATGTAATGATGAACGGACGGATTGTTCGTTCCGGCGGACCGGAACTGGCGCTCCAGCTGGAAGAGCAGGGGTACGATTGGATTGAAAGCGATACTCCCAAGATTGTTGAGGTGTAGTATGGAAGAGACCGTCAATCATAACAATACTTTAATAGATATCGGCGACGATTACGCCACCAGGTATGGCTTTCACGACGCGGAAGATTATTTCCATAAAGGGGCCAAAGGAGTCAGCCATGAAGTGGTGGAGATGATATCGCGGATGAAAAAAGAACCGGAGTGGATGCGCAAGTTTCGTCACGAGGCACTCGACCTGTTTTTGGCCAAGCCGATGCCTAAATGGGGTAATACCGAACTGCTCAACAGCATCAATTTCGATGATATCTTCTATTATGTCAAGCCGACCGAATTTCAGAGCAAATCATGGGATGATGTCCCGGAAAATATCAAGAACACTTTCGATAAACTGGGAATTCCTGAAGCCGAGCGGAAATTTCTGGCCGGGGTCAGCGCCCAGTATGAGTCGGAGGTGGTTTATCATTCATTCAAGGAAGAGCTCCAGAAACAGGGGATCATCTTCCTGGATATGGACAGCGGCCTCCGCGATTATCCGGAAATAGTGCGGAAATATTTTGCCACGGTCATTCCGGCCGCCGACAACAAATTTTCGGCGCTCAATTCGGCGGTCTGGTCGGGCGGGTCATTTATATATGTGCCGCCCGGCGTTGATGTCAAAATCCCCCTTCAGGCCTATTTCCGCATTAATACCGAAAATATGGGGCAGTTTGAGCGGACCCTGATTATCGCCGATAAAGGCTCGCGGGTGCACTATATAGAGGGATGCACGGCCCCGGTTTATTCCAGCCATTCGCTGCACTCGGCGGTGGTGGAACTGATTGCCCTTGAGGGTGCCTATATCCGTTACACGACTATTCAGAATTGGTCCCGCAACATATTCAATCTGGTGACCAAGCGGGCGATGGCACATAAGAACGCCACGGTGGAGTGGGTCGATGGGAATATCGGTTCGAAGCTCACCATGAAATATCCTTGTGTCTATCTGGTCGGCGAGGGCGCCAAGGGGGAGATACTCTCGATTGCTTTTGCGGGCAACGGCCAGCATCAGGATGCCGGGGCCAAGGTGATTCATGCCGCCCCCAATACCAGTTCCCGAATCACTTCCAAATCGATTTCCAAGGGGGGCGGACGTGCTTCGTATCGCGGTCTGGTGAAAGTCTATCCGAACGCCGTGAAAAGCAAAGTTTCGGTCGAGTGCGATGCACTTCTCATTGACGGCGCCTCGCGATCGGACACATATCCCACGATGGAGATTGATGCCGATGATGTTCGGGTGGAGCATGAGGCGCGGGTCTCGAAAGTGGCCGAGGAGCAGGTGTTCTACCTTACCAGCCGCGGCCTGACTGAGGATGAAGCCCGGCTTTTGATAATTAACGGCTTCATTGAACCGTTCACCAAGGAATTACCGATGGAATATGCGGTGGAACTGAATCGACTTATTCAGCTTGAGATGGAGGGATCGGTCGGATGATTACGCAGACAGAATCAAAGGACAAAAGTGTGGATATTACAGTATCGCACCAGAAAAGTATTGATTTTCGCAATACTGAACGCGGCGAGCCGGGATGGCTCTATGCCGTGAGAAAGGAAGCCTGGAGAATTTATCAGGAAACGCCACTTCCCGAACGAGTCACCAATCTCTGGAGGTACACCAGACCGGAAAGCTTTCTCGTGGCTCAGCCCGATACATTAATGCATTCCCGGTTGTCTTTCAATAAAGATAGCGACCGTCAGTCCCATCCGGCGGGGGCGCAATATGCCGCTTATGGGTACAATCGTGACACCATAACAACCGTCGCCAAGGTCGACCCGCTGTTGGAAAAGAGCGGTTTGATTTTTAAGGATATCAATTCCGCCGTTACAGAAAACGAAGAACTCGTTAAGACATATCTGGGCAGGCTGATAGGCGCAGGTTTCGGCAAGTTTGAGGCGCTCAATTTGGCGCTATGGAATATCGGCTTCTTTCTCTTTGTCCCCGACAATATGGTGATTGAAAGGCCGATCAGAATTAATCGTCACCCCGGCGGCGCTTTTACGGCGGCGCGTCTTCTGGCTGTTATCGGAAAGAATTCCGAAGTAACGATCATTGATGATTTTTCCGGTGATCCCCGAGTAATTGATCCTTCGGCCAATACCGTAACCGAGATTTTCGCCGGCGATTTGTCGCGAGTGAAATATGTCAATCTCCAGAGACTTTCGCCGCGGTGCCTATCGTACCACACCGAGCGAGCGGAAATCGGGCAGGGCGCAACGATCTATCCGGTCTTTGCCGGAGTAGGCGGGGCGATTTCCAAAGTGAATGCCGGGACTATCCTGAACGGCCGCGGAGCCGACAGCCGGATGTACGGCATAGTTTTTGGCGATGATAAACAGCTTTTTGATTATCATACTGTGCATCATCACAAAGCAAACGAATCCACCTCGAATATCAATTTCAAAGTAATTCTCAAAGATAAAGCGACCTCATCTTATACCGGTCTGATTCGGATTGAGAAAGAAACGGCTAACTGCGAGGCGTATCAGGAAAACCGCAATCTTCTTTTGAATAAAGGCACCAGGGCCGAATCGATCCCCGAGCTGGAAATACTGGCCGACCAGGTGCGCTGCACCCACGGCGCCACCATGGGGCCAATTGATCCGGAGATGCTCTTTTATCTGCAGAGTCGCGGTATCAGTTCCGAAGATGCGGTCAGAGTGGTTGTTTCGGGATTTGTGGAGCCGACTATCAGCGCTCTTCCGGGCGACTTGCAGGAACTGATGAGAAATCTTATTTACGGCAAGCTGGGAGGAGAACTGAAATGACCGGGCAGTATGTAAAAGTTTGCGCCCTCTCCGATATGAAGGAAGGGGATATCATGACGGTTGAAGTAAATGGCCGGCCGATTGTGCTGGTCAGGTATGAGGGTACCATATATGCTCTCGACGATCTTTGCACGCATGACGGCGGCTCGTTGGGGGATGGGGGAGCAATTGGCGCTGAAATTGTTTGCCCGCGTCACGGGGCGCGCTTTGATATCAAAACCGGCGCTGCCACGCGAATGCCGGCGGTGTTCGGGATCCAGACCTATGATGTCAAAGTCGAAGGCAACGTTGTTTATGTCGGTATTGAGGCGTGAAGGAAAGATTATGAAATCCAGTAGACAGGTAGCGGATTGGATGTCGGTGGAGAAGGCGATAAACGCCTTTGACCCGATGATTCTAAGGAAAGATTTCCCGATACTCTCGCGTCAGATCAACGGGAAACCGCTGGTCTATCTAGACAGCGCGGCGACGACACAAAAGCCACTGGTTGTTCTCGATGCTTTGGAGGAGTACTATCGACGACATAACGCCAATGTGCATCGGGGTCTGCATACTCTGGCGGAGGAGGCGACTGCGGCTTTTGAGGCGACCCGCGATAAAGTGGCGCAGTTTATCGGCGGGGTCAAGAGGGAAGAGATTATCTATACCCGTAACGCCACCGAGGCTATTAATCTGGTTGCACTCTCCTGGGGTGAGAGAAATATTCACAAAGGCGACCGGATTGTAATTACGGAGATGGAGCATCACGCCAATCTTGTTCCCTGGATTATGCTCAGCAAAAAGACCGGCGCCGAATTGGTCTATATACCGATCGATAACGAAGGATTTCTGAAACTTGACAATATTAATGAGATAATATCGCCCAACACCCGGCTGGTGGCGCTGACCCATATGTCGAATGTTCTCGGCACCATCAACCCGGTCGAAGAAATAATCGCGCTGGGACATAAACGGGGTGCAGTGGTGCTGGTTGATGGTGCCCAGAGTGTTCCGCATATGCCGGTTGATGTCATGGCGATGGATGCGGACTTTTTGGCCTTTTCGGCCCATAAGATGCTCGGTCCGACCGGCCTGGGGATACTCTACGGCAAGGAGCATCTCCTGAATGAAATGGAGCCGGTGACATTCGGCGGCGAGATGATCAGCGATGTGCAATTCGATTCGGTGAAGTGGAACACACTTCCCTGGAAATTCGAGGCCGGCACGCCACATATCGCAGGGGCAGTTGCTTTTGGCGCCGCACTGGATTATCTGGACAAACTGGGGATGGATAATATCCGGCGTCACGAAATGGAGCTGACAGCGTACGCACTGGAGAAACTGGCGAAACTGGATTATATAAAAGTATTCGGGCCGCAAGATGTTCGGTACCGTGGCGGTGCGGTTTCTTTTGTGGATAAGGATATACATCCGCACGACCTGGCGACGTTTCTGGACAGCTGTGGCATTGCCGTTCGCGCCGGGCATCACTGCGCCCAGCCGCTGACCCGGCTTCTGGGGGTATCTGCCACGACCCGCGCCAGTTTCTATTTGTATAATACCAAGGATGACATCGATGCCTTAATAAACGCTCTTAAAGAATCGAGAAGGTACTTCCATTATGACTGAACATCTTGACGATTTGTACCGCGATATCCTGATGGAGCATTATCGCTTCCCGCGCGGCAAGAAAAGACTGGAGCATCCCGATATTACCAACGAGGGCCAAAACCCGACCTGCGGTGATGAAATCGAGATTGCGCTGGAACTGGAGGGGGATCAGGTGAAAGATATTTCGGTCAGTTGTGTCGGGTGCGCCATTTCGGTAGCCTCGGGTTCGATGCTGGCCGAGATTATCAAGGGGAAAAGCCTGGCCGAGGTGAAACGGATTGCCACGATCATCAAGGCGATGCTCAAAGGCGAGGCGATCCCCGAGCATCTTGACCTGGGCGACCTGGAGGCGCTTCAGGGGGTAAAGAAATTTCCGGTGCGAATCAAGTGCGCGCTATTATCATGGACGACTTTGGTTGACGCCATTGAAGCGACCGAAAAGAAGCAGGAGGCAAAGGTCTCCAGTACCGAGTAACAGTCCATGGCGACTTAAGGATAATATGCTGACCAGAGAAATTATTTTAGAAAAGATTCGGCCGGTGGCCGACCCGGAGATTTGCATAAGTGTGGTTGATCTGGGGCTGATTTATGATGTGGAGATTGTTGAGCAGAAAATTGTCAATATCACCATGACGCTGACCACGCCCGGCTGCCCGTATGGGCCGGCACTGCTCACCGATATTGAGGATGCTATCAAAGAGCTTGAGGGGGTGGAGAAAGTGACCATTACTCTTGTCTGGGATCCTCCCTGGAATCCGGAAGAAATGGCCTCGGAAAAGGCCAAAGATGAATTGGGGATTTGGTAGAGCGATAGGCTTAACGAAATGCCGGCTTTATCTTCTTTTCTGCGCGTTCTGCTCGATCACTCATTCTAATCGCCTCAATAAAAGAGGCTCTAATTGATGTCTTTCTTGTTTTCTTGAATTCAGAAATGAGTCTTGCCATTTTTCCACGGGCTTTGATATTTTCCAAAGCAAAGACTGCTGGCCAGCGTGCGGAGGCTGCAGTATCATGAATGGCCTTGATGAGAGGCACGATGGCCGCGGGGTGGTTGATCTTACCCAGAGCCTCGGCAGCACGACCGCGAAAATGGGCTTCGGGATCATGAAGCGCCGCGATAAGCGGTTTGATAGCAGCGGAGGCTTTGATCCTACCCAGAGCTTCGGCAGCGCGTCCGCGAACTTCAGCATTGGCATCACCGAGGGCCTCGATGAGTGCTCTTGTGCCCGCGTGGTCGTTGATATTTTCCAGAGCAGCCGCAGCGCACCCACGAACAGAGGCATTGATATCATGGAGGGCCTCAATGAGTGCCTCGATAACCACGCGGTCTTTGAAATTACGCAAAGCTTTGGTGGCGTGACTGCGAACGTAGACATTAGTATCATGGAGGGCCTCGATGAGTGGCTTAATGGCCGCGGGATCCTTAATATTACTCAGAGCCTCGGCGGCATATCGGCGAACAAAGGTGTCGGTATCATCGAGGGTCGCCAAGAGTGGTTTAATGGCTTCGGGATTGTTGATGTTTCCAAGAGCATAGGCCGCGCGGCGGCGAACATAGGCATCGGGATCATGAAGGGCGTCGATGAGTGGTTTGACGGCCTCCGGGGTTTTGATATTACCCAGGGCACGGGCGGCACGCCCGCGAACAGAGGCGTGAGCTTCTTGGAGGGTTGCGATGAGTGGTTTAATGGCCGCGGGGTCCTTAATCCTTCCAAGAGCATCGGCGGCATCCCCGCGAACGTGGGCTTGGGGATCATGCAGGGTCGCGATAAGTGGTCCGATGGCCGTGGTGTCCTTTATCTTTCCTAGAGCATAAGCGGCACGCCCACGAACGATGTCATCAGTATCATGGAGAGCCTCGATGAGTGGTTTGATAGCCTCAGGGTCTTTGATTTTACCCAGCGCAAAAATGGCGGGCAAGCGAACATTATTGTCCGTGTTATGAACGGCTGTGATAAGTGGATTGATGGCTGCGGGGCTGCTGATATTACTCAGGGCATAAGCTACCCTCCCGCGTACATAGCTATTGATATCATTTAGGGCCTCGATGAGTGGTTTGATAGCCTCAGGGTCTTTGATTTTACCCAGAGCTTCGGCGGCGCGCCAGCGAACAGAGGAGTGGGTGTCTTTGAGGATTGGGAGGAGTGGTTTCGTGGCCATGGGGTCTTTAATATTTCCTAGAGCAGCAGCGGCGCGACTACGGACAATTTGATTAGTATCATATAGAGCCTCGATGAGTGGTTTGATAGTCTCAGGGTCTTTGATATTACCCAGAGCTTCGGCCGCGCGCCTGCGAACGGAGGCATTGATATCGTGGAGGGCTTCGACGAGAGGTTTGATGGCCGCAGGGTCTTTGAATTTGCCCAGAGCCTCGGCGGATCGCCTGCGAATAGAGTCTGTTGGATCATGGAGACCTTCGATGAGTGGTTTGATAGCCTCAGGGTCTTTGATATTGCCCAAAGCTTTGGTTGCGCGCACGCGAACATAGTAGTCAGGATCATGAAGGAGTTCGAGAAGTTGTCTAATTGATACACTATCACCAAGCAGTCCCAAAATGGAAATTGCAATATCCATATGGGCTTTGTCTTTAATGGCCCGTGATAATTGTCGGTGCAGAAAGCTACGCTGCTTGATACATGAGTGACCCTTTTCCTTGAGGCAAAGAGCGCCAAGGCGCAGGTGATCGTAATAAATGACTAACGCCAGTTCCTTAGAAGGATGGAAAATCATATTCAGCATTTTTTCGGCCAAATCATTATCGAGCAATGCCGCCAAAAAAACAATAGAGTTTTCCCAGTTTGGGTGGAATAGATAAGGTTGTAGCTTCTTAAGATTCGCCATCGTGCCATCGGTTTTTAACTTGAGAAATTCGGCGGCCAGATACTCTTGGAAAGAACGATGGCGGAAAGCCATTTGTTCTCCGGATTCAAGAATTTCCACTACCCCCTGCCGGCATTCTAATTCCGCTATGTGATCCTCGCCGAGCAACTTCTTTGTCTCATCACGCGGGAACTGCCCGAGATAATTCTTGACGAGCGTGTGATGTGCAAGACGGCGCAGGTCATCTCTTAGATCAGGTGTTCTGCGCGCGGATTTTTTCTCCGCTTGAACCGCCAGTTTATCTTCTTCTCTTTTCAGAAGATCATCAAAGACGCGTTTGTACAGTTCGGCCCGGTTTTTTATCGGTTCAATTTTCCCCTCTTTGGGTAACCAATGCCGGGTAATCAACCGCAGGAGAATTGGTATTGAAAGGAACTCGTCGTCAACAACATCTTTGAGCATCGCCAGCCGCTTTTCACCCAAATATTTACTCCATTGGATTTCATCAAATTTCCTTATTTGCAGAGTGGCAAATCCATGTGTATCGGCATTATCCCAAATATTCGGCCGTGTTGTTACTACCACTCGGTTATTGCCGAAGGCCCGTCCCTGCAGACAGCCGATGAACTTTTCCCGGTCAGGAACCTGATCAAGGGCATCAAGAAAGAATATGTATTCACCCCGGTTGAAGCTTTCCTGGACAAATCTTTGTATCTTGGCCGGGTTAATCTTCGGATCATTCAATTCCTTCTCTAATATCTGTTCAATATTATCCGCGTGACAATGCGCTAATTCGGTGGGAAGCCAAAATACCGGGATAAAACCATTTCTTTGGCAATTATTAGCGGTTCTTAGAAAAAGTTCGCGCAATAGGGTGCTTTTGCCATAGCCAGAATCGGCGATTACCAGCATTTTTGTATCAGACCCGTTGGTGAAATAATAACCCATATCTATGGACTCGAAATGCTCCTTTTCTTCTTCCTCATCCGTTTCATCCATGCGCTCGGGCCGCCTGCGTTCTCTCTTCACTTCCTTTTCAATCAGCGGTTCAATGAATTGGTTGCCCTCACCAATGTCGCTCTGTTGGTGTGCCCCTATCTCAGCCTTTTCCCGTTCAAGATAATCCTGAATGAGCATTCTTCTTTCATAGGCGGTTATTTGCGTATCAAGCTGCTTAATTACCCTTGTATTCAGGATGGAATGCAGAATAGAGTGTGTCCACAGATGCGTTTTCAGACGGTAAACGAAATATTCAATTGCCTCTATTTCGGTCTCGCCGACTTCAAGGTCTTCGCCCCAAATATCTTTCAGTGCCAGAGCAAGACGATTGTAGTCAATATTATCATCAATGCCTACTCGCAGTAGTTTCGCCCAGAGTTCATCTTTAACTATATCGTGAATAAGGAACAGACTATAGTCTATAGAGCCGTGGCCCTCTTGTTTATAATCGGTATTCTGATAATCGGTGTAAGCAGCCGCCAATGATTTATTGAGAGCATTCTTAACGGCTATATCTTTAATTATCCGCTTAAAGACAGCACTGCCAGCCAGTTCAAGAACAACTCCGCCAGCAAACGTTATAGGGTCCATCATGCCTCAGTGTTTCATACTAAATCGCACTTACCAAGAAACCTTGAGAGAAATATAATGCAGATATCATTGCCGGACAAGTAAACAATTGGGCATATTTCTGGAATGCGGTCGGCGAGGCGAGCGGCGGGTTTGAGAACCCGCCGATCACACATGACTGTGTGCGATAGTTCTCCCCTAAATATTTATCCCCAGCAGCTTGCGCACCAGCAGGCCGATGAAGAAATTCAAAAAGCCGACGCCCAGACTTATAGTTGCCATCTCCAGAAAGCGGTTTTTGAATGATAAATTCTTGGCCACCGAAATATAATAGGTGAATTTGAATACGATCGCCATGGCCAGAAATACTGACACACCCAGACAAATATACGGATTATTGAAAATAAAATAGGGTGCAATCAGGAAAATCACCGCCAGGGTGTAAGCCAATCCGGTATACAGCGCCGCCTTGAAAGGACTTCGCCCCCCCTCCTCTTTAGTCGAAAGATACTCCGACCCGGCCATAGAAAGAGTGGCGGCAATGCCGGTAATCAGCCCGGCAATAGCCACGATTTTTATGTTCTGAAGGGCCAGAGTCAGGCCGGCCAGCACGCCGATCATCTCCACCAGAGCATCACTTAAACCAAGCACGACCGAGCCGGTGTAAGCCAGTTCCGCCTGGTCGATCAGGCTCAGCATCTGTTCCTCATGATGCTTCTCTTCACCGATAATGGTATCGACCTGCGGGTCAAGCGCGCGCAAACCCTGATAGGCGGCCTGGGCATCACCCTCGTTTCGCTCCATCAGCCGCACGCCGAAATTGAGCCCCAGGAAGCGGGAGATGATATAATAGAAGATCATTTTGAAACGAGCGGGACTGATATCCTCATTCGAGAATCTCTTGAAGAAATTGTAGTGGGCCAATTCCTCTTCGGAAATTTTTAAGAGTGTCCGGCGGTCTCCCTCGCCTTTGACTCTGGCGGCCAGTTTTTTGTAGATATGGTATTCGGTGATTTCATCTTTCTGCGCCCTGAGAATCTTATTTTTCAGCTCGCCGCTGATAGCAGTACTCATATTCTCCTCCGCATTGACAGGATAAATGGAATCTATCAACCGGATATATAATTTCTAAGCGGATTTAAAACAACAGGAATGGATAATGAAAAGGATGGCTAATAGAATTGTCTGAGTGGCGGCAGTCAAATGGAGGCTGTCCCATAAGTTAGTTTTATTGATATCGAAATTCAGGTTAAGGGGTTTGGGAGTGGATTTTGGCGTCCGCTGACCCTGAGAGTCCGAAAATGCGTTTGCCAGCGTTCTATATGGGCCAGAATCATAGCTAAAC
>JAPLUR010000087.1 GCA_026397505.1 Candidatus Zixiibacteriota bacterium | reverse complement strand
GCGGCCTAAGTAACTATGTTATTAAGTAATTGAGCCTCTGTTCTTATGGGTTTAAATTTAGTGAATGCAAACAAACGCTTAAACCTTAAAGAGCAGGAGGCTCAGATGAGAAGTTGCAAAGAAAGAGTGTTAGAGGGAAGTGATATTTATGTGGGAGTTGATGTTCACCTTAAGCAGTGGCATGTGACGATCCTACATGAAGAGGAAGAACTGTTCAGTGGCAACATTCCTGGTCATTGGGAGGATTTGGAAAAGTTGTTGAGTCGTTACGCTCGGGATCGGATATATGTGGTCTATGAAGCAGGTTACTCGGGATTCTGGTTACATGACCAACTGCTGGAGTGGGGCGCCAATTGCATTGTGACACCGCCGTCATTATTGCCGGTGGAGTCGGGGAATCGGGTGAAGACGGATAAGCGGGATAGTCGGAAGTTGGCCTATTTGCTATCGCGGGGTATGTTGAAAGCCATCTGGGTTCCCAGCCGGGAGGAATGTCTTAATCGTGAGGTGATAAGGCGTCGACGGCAATTGGTTTGGGATCGGGTTCGGGTTCAGAACCGGATAAAGAGTGCGCTCTATTTTTACGGGATTGAATTGGCCAAACCGCGGGGTCGCTGGAGCACTGTTTATGTAAAGAATTTATGGAGTCTGCGTTTGGGGAATAAGTTTGCTCAGGAAAGCTTTTGGCGATTTCTGGAGGTATATGAGGATTTATGTCGGCAGATTGAAAAGCAGACAAGTCTCTTAAAGGAATTGTCGCTGACGGATCGATATCGGGATCAGGTTGCGATATTGTGCAGTGTTTATGGGATAGCCATGATTTCGGCCATGGAGATATTGCTGGAGTTGGGGGATATCGCGCGCTTTCGGCGTGGGGAACAGTTGGCGGCGTATGTTGGATTGACCCCGTCGCAACATTCGAGTGGCGATAAGGTTCGGATGGGTCATATTACGCGGGCCGGTAAGGGTGCTTTACGGGGGACCCTGATTGAGGTGGCCTGGCTTTTAATCCGGCATGATTCCGGCATGAATGAGAAGTATCTTAGGATAAGACGTAATTCCGGTTCGAAACGAGCTATTGTAGCGATTGCACGGCGATTGTTGCTGTGTCTTCGGCGGATGCTTTTGGAGAAGCGGCCGTATTATTTGGAAGCAGCGGCTTAAGAAACTGATTTCGGAACTATAACGATCATGAGGAAGGAAGGCGGCGTTGCTGGGTCTGTGGGGAAAGCCACGTTTCTAAGTCTGCCGCTTCCCCCGTGAAAACCTCGGATTGATTACCTGTGGCTCACTATAAAAGAGGCCACGAATAGCAGACTGGTTTGGATTCACGAATAAAACCCGAAAATGGGCTTGACTTGATACATAGCAGACCCAGCGGAACTATGAATGACCATTTTTGGCTTTGTTCGCCAAGATTTTCATGCTCTTCGGGCCTGCGGTTTCTTCCCCTTTAGTTGTTGACGGGAGACGGATTGGACCGATCGATCGGGGTTGTCGGAAATGGCTTTGTTTTTTGATTTGTGGGCAGTCGTCGGGCATCGAGGACTTTCTATGTGACAGCTTAAGTCGCTGTGGGTTTTTGACTTATTACCGGAATAGACGCAGAAGAGTTCGTTGAGAAAGGAGGAGAGATAGCGCGCCTTGTTCTTAGGGGAAGGAAATTGAAGGGCGCGATCCAGATTGAATTGATAATAAAGGCCGTGTTTGAGGGCATTACGGCTAGAGCGGAATTTACGCAGGGGGCTCCGGGGCCCGGTCGACTTTTGGGCGTTTCGAAGGTTGGCCAGAATTTGTTTTTTGCTTACAGGCATAACAATAAACCTCCAAATATAAGGGCTCCTGCCGCCAAATCACCATCGGTTTGGTAGTGATTTTGCAGGCCGGGGATTGAAAGGCAAGGGGATAGGAATAGAATATTAAGGGGGTTAATGCAGAGAGACCTTTCTGAAAAGTATAGTTTACCCTTGACATTTAGTGCGCAATTTCTAAATTAAATAAGGTCTATAATACGGCAAGGATATTGGATATTTTGTATTGGCGTTCCATTTGGCTGATTGATATTGATATTAAGTTTAGGAAATTATCCCCTTATGGGTAAATCATAAATTAATATTGCACCAAGACACTGAAGAATGCAAATAGGCATTACCCCATTTGATTAGCGTATGAGTAGATTCTTGCGAGTGGGGATGACAATTCGACAATAAATGAGATCATTTACTCCTATGAAATTAGCTCATCAAAACAATTCAAGGAGAGAAGTATGGCTGGACCTTCAGAAACAACCCCAGGAATTAATCCAAATGCATTCTTCATCGGTTATACCCCTGACGAAAAGAAGATAGTTGATATCTTTGCCCAGGAGTGGTATATCACGCACGTTGGCGAGCCCATTACACTGGGGAAGAGCAATTATCGTTTCTTCTTGATGAAACCCACCGCCAACTATCAGCGAATGTTCAATCTGGAAAGAGAGATTTTAGCCGTAATAAGTAGATATGAGAATTTCGAACCCAGAGTTCTAGATGCGTTCACGATGATTGGAAGGCGTTTTCAAAATCTCAGAATCGAGCCTATCTGCAGCGTGCTTATATGCAATGATCCAATTATAGAACTTGCAGTAAGAGAATTGTTGAAAAATGAAAAAGAATCGCAAATCATCGTGCCATTCAATTACAACGAACTGCTCACAATCAAAGATTCCTACTTTATTAGAAACAGATTTAGAAAGCATTTCTATTCACGCGACCTATTCGCATATGAGGCGCCCCTCAAAACCGATCTCTATTTCTTTGGCAGAAATGATTTGATATACAATATTGTCAATCGCCACAGAACGGGGGAAGTGTCCGGACTTTTTGGTTTGCGCAAGACCGGCAAGACGTCAGTGATATTTGGTGTGCAGCGTGCACTGACACATCTCGAATGCAGAAGTGCTTTCATTGATTGCCAGAATCCGGCATTTCATAAACGCAATTGGAATAATGCACTGCATTTTGTAATCCAAGAAATTTGCAATCAACATGGACTTGCCATTCAACCTGAAAGTGAAGATGAATATACAGATATAAATGCCCCAATTATATTTGAGAGAGACCTGCTTAGAGTTCATAAATTATGTAATAAGAAATCTCTTCTGTTGATTTTTGATGAAATCGAGAACATAACGCCCGGCGTATCACCCTCTGAACAGTGGTGTGACGGGCTTGACTTCGTGTACTTTTGGCAGACTCTCCGATCACTATTTCAGAAACTGCCCGCCGTCTTTTCATATCTAATTGTAGGGACAAACCCATTATGCGTGGAATTGCCGTCGATTTGCGGGAAGGATAATCCCATATTTAACCAGGTGCCATTTCAATATATTCCACGATTTGATGTTCCTCAAACACGGGATATGGTAAGAAAACTGGGGCGTATTATGGGCATATTATTCGATGATTACTTATATGCAAGGCTCACGGAGGACTTTGGGGGGCATCCATTCTTGATAAGGCATGTCTGCAGCGTTATTAATCGCTTATGTCCAGACGACAGACCATTAAAGGTGAATAAATCTGTCTATGAGGATGGCAAGCGAATATTCTTAAGAGATTATAGCAGTCACTTAGATATGATACTCAATGTATTATGTGAACATTATAATGATGAATATGAGATGCTAACATATTTGGCACGCGGTGACAATGATACTTTTCTTGAAGTGGCCGAACTTTCTCCTTTATATACAAATCATCTACTAGGTTACGGCATCATTGACGAAAGTCATGGTAAGTATAGTTTTCGGATTGATGCAATAAAGGAACATCTCGCCAATAAGGGTAAATATAGGCGTTTAAACCTAAGCGCACAGGAAATGCTTCAGGAAATTTCGGAACGAAGAAATAGTGTCGAACCCCGTATTAGATATATTTGCAAATCCGTCTTGCTATCACACTATGGAAAAAATGCGGCACGTCAAATTGTCACTGATATAATGGGTGAACCAAGGAAGTCAAAAAATGCTGCCCTTTCGTTTGAAGATCTATTTACTTCTAATTATTCGGGCATTCTATTTGATGATCTCCGCAAAGTGATCGTAAAGCAGTGGGAATGTTTCAAACATGTCTTCGGCCAGGACAAAGATGAATTTGATCACCGTATGAAAGCAATAAACAAGTATCGTGCTGATGCACACGCCAAGAGCATTAGTAAGGATGACATGGAGTATTTCCGGGTGTGCATGATCGCTTTAGAGAAGCTTGCTGATGACTACTACCCCTAATGCCGATGGCCATAATAACAGGTGGCCCGCACGGAGAATGGCAATTTCCATAATCCTCAACCGCTTTAACTGAAGTGCCGATTTTCGACAATCACTTACATCGGTCTGCAAATCGGTGCCGGGCCGCCCTTATGCAGAAAATTGATGAGATAAGTAATATCCTGAATGTTAGTTATGCCATTGCCGTTCGCATCTGCCTCAGGATATTTCCCCGGACCGCCCTGACAAACGGGCATGGGCCCACCTTTATACAGGAAATTAATCTCATAGGTAAACTGGCAACCCACCCAACTGCTGCGAATTCTTTACCGCTCGGCCCGGCGCAAATTAATAGTTGTAATTCTCCGCCAATGCTACCATAAAATAGCCGCCTTCAGCGCAAAGTCAAGCTGAATTTGCGGGCGGGGATTCCAAAGTCAAGACCGCCGACCAAGGGTTCGGGGCAGGCGCAGGGGGATTGACCTACCGGAATGAAAATTGTCGGGTTTCTCGTCTCCGCCGGTGCGGAGTCTCGGAACCGCGAGTTACAATAACTATAGTCAAGACCATCAAGAGGTCTTGACCTACACCGCTGCGGAACAATGAAAGTTTTCCGTCAGGAAGGGGTTTCTGACGGCGCGGGGAAATTGTCGGGTTTCTCGACTCCGCTAGCGCGGAGTCTCGAAACCGCGACCTACAATAAACCCAGAACCGCGATCTACAAAAAAAACCGGGGTGCATTCCCATACACCCCGGCAATAGTAAAATAAAACTGGCAGCAATCAAACGCCGTACAGCTCGCCGTATTTCTTTTTCAAGTAATCCATCAGCGGCTTGTGGCTCAGCGGTTTCCCGGTCACCACCTGCACCAGTTTCTCGGCGCGATACCGTTTCCCATGAAGATGAATATTCTTATTCAGCCATTTCTTCAGTTCGCCGAAATTCCCGGCCGCAAATTGCTCATCGAGGTTCTTAATATCCTCTTTGGCTTTGGCAAAAAACTGCGCCGAATAAAGATTGCCCAATGTGTAAGTCGGGAAATATCCGATATATCCGGAGGACCAGTGGACATCCTGAAGGCACCCCTCGGCAGCATTTTTCGGCGTGATACCGAAAAACTGCTTGAACTTCTCATTCCATGCGCCCGGGACATCCTTGGCGAGAAGGTCACCTCTGAGGAAAGCATACTCCATTTCGAAACGGAGCAATATGTGAAGATTGTAGGTCACCTCATCTGCCTCAACACGGATAAACGACGGCCGCACATCATTGATCGCAAAATAGAAATCATCAAAGCTTACATTCCCCAGCGATTCGGGATACAATTGCTGCGCCCGCGGATAGAAATGTTTCCAGAAAGGGCGGCCTCTTCCGACCTGATTCTCCCACATCCGCGACTGCGACTCATGAATGCCAAGCGAGACCGCATCGCCGCGCGGCATCCCGAAATGAGCCGGATCCAGCCCCTGGTCATAAATCCCATGGCCGGCCTCATGCATGATTCCAAAAAACGCCTCTCCGAAATGACGCGGATTGTACCGGGTGGTGATACGGGTATCGCCGGGGCCAATCCCGGTGCAGAAAGGATGAGTGGTGATATCGAGACGGCCCGATTCAAAAGAGAAACCAATCGCCGCCGCCGCCGATTGCCCGAACATCGCCTGCCGATCGACCGGATATTCCCGCTCGATTATCGAAAGATTGGGATGCTTGCCCGAATCAATAATGGCCGCCACCAGCGGCACCAGTTCTTTCCGGAATTCTCCGAGCACTTTCCCGGTCGATTCGTAGGTTGCGCCGGTTTCGTAGTTGTCCAGAAGAGCATCATAAGCCTCTTTTTTATAACCGAGGCACTCGGCCACCTGAAGATTCAGCTTGATAATTTTTTCCAGCCAGGGAAGGAATTTCGGAAAATCGGAATCTTTTCTCGCCTGCACCCATACTCCCTGCGCCATGGTGGTGGTGTGGGTGATTTCCTCAATCAATTTCTGCGGAATTTTGACCGCTTTGTCGTAATCGTGTCTGATTTCGCGGATATTCACCGCGGCATCGGAAAACTCATCTTTGACCAGTTCCGAATGCTCCAATTCGGTCAGGATCTCGCCGATTCTCGGATCGGTGAATTTCTTGTGTGTCAGCCCGGCCAGGTAAGCCAACTGGTCGGCACGCCCCGCCGAACCACCCCGCGGCATATAGGTTCTTTCATCCCACCCCAGCAGACTGGAACAGGAATTTATTGTGGCGATTTCTTTATTTCTGTCTATCAACTCTTGATAGAGCTCACCATATTTTTGTGGCATTCAACTCCTCATCTTTTTGGTTGCAAATTTTCGACAATATAACAAAAACGGCCGGAAAGGGGAAATGTTTCGTCCCTCCGGTCGGGGTAGATTTTCAGATTCTGGCCACGCCCAGAAACAGGGCATGCAATGAAACGACGACGACGATGAAAAGGATTCTGGCCCGGTCGGCATTGAGTCCGAGGAATTTGTATTCCAGCGATTCATCCCGGCAACTCCCCAGGCAATCACCGCAAAGAGTGCAAGATATATTTGGCCGTCTTCTTTTGATATCTTCCATGTTCAGCGCATCGTACCGGCAGGCGACATGACAGATACCGCAGTCGGTGCAGGTGGTGTCATTGATTCGAATTCGGAACGGCGAGAGTTTCCCCAGCCAGTTGGCCAACGGCCCGATCGGACAGTATGCGACACAATGCGTCATTACCCCTGTCTTTCGCGACCAGAATAGCAATATCGCCACTCCGATAAGTCCGAAAGCAATCGCCAGTATGGCGGCAACTGCGCCGGATACACCAAGCAGGCGCAAAATTATTGCCGCCGCAATGACCAGGAAGAGAAGCCCGATTCGTACCATTTGCCGCCATGGCGGCATTTTCATCGGTTTCGCGCGGAGTCGCGAGGCGCTATCATCCCAGGCGCCGATATAGCAGAGATGGCTGCACCAGGCCGGTCCGACCAATAGAACGGTAGCCCCGAAAAGAATCGCCATGAAAAACCCCTGTCCGCGGAAGATTGGGCCGGCCGCAATCAGAGCCGGTACCGGAACATGCAGTTTGCCGGTCATCAGGAATTTTTCCAGCCCCGAAACTCCCAATATGAATTGCGCAAAGAAAACGATTGAGAATATCACCCAGATCCGTCGCCGCCACCGCGCCGATTCCTTCATATCAAGCATCTTTTCCGTGATCCAGGCGGCATATAAAGACAGCCCGAAAATTTCAACCCATCCGGCGCCCGGCAGGAATCGTTCTATTAGAATCACCGGCGGGTTTACGACCAGGTACACGATTGTCAGGGACACTGCGGTTATCAGGAATGCGGTCAGACTGGCGTCGGCTGGGACAGATGTCTCAGGATAGAATTGCCGCAATTTGCGGTTCTCGAGAAGAAGCGCCGCGCCGATCGGTATTATGGCGGCGATACCAAGTATCAGGGACGCCCGAATCCACCCCTGCCCGGCCATCTGGCGCCATTCAATTATATTGAGTATAGTGGAGATCCAAATTACCGCCCCGGCAAACAGGAGAAATTGTACGATACGGATCGCCCAGCGGCGACGTATCAATAACGCCAGAGGAGCCGCCAGCGAAAGAGCCGTCAGGCCGTAATTATCGGCGCGGAGAAAATGCGCTCCCAGAAGCAACGCCGCCAGCAAAGTCGGCAGAATATACCAAGGACTCATCCAGTTCGAAAACCTCTATCCTCGAATCATTATTAAGAGTATCTTTGACCGCTGCGCCGAGTGTACCGCATGCGGCACGTTGGCCGGCATCACCACTGTCTCACCCGCCCTGGCCGGGACCGCTTTTCCGCCGATCGTCAATTCCGTTTCGCCGTCAAGCACCTGCACCATGGCATCAAACGGCGCCGAATGCTCGCTCAATCCCTGACCGGCATCAAAAGCAAAAAGGGTCACCGTTCCGGCCTTGCTTTGCACCAGCGTACGGCTGACAATTGAACCCGGTACGTAATCCAGAATTTTTTCCAGGCGATGAGGTTCGGCCGGTACCAGGCGGCCCGACTCACCACTATTTGATGTGCTCATATTCTTCTCCTGATAATAATCATTTTTGCTTGAAATAGGTCAAGAATTTTTCGGATCCCTCGGATTTGGTCCAGGCCAGATACCCTTTCCCCTTAGCCATGTCGATCAGCGGGGCCGGTATAAAAGGCGTAATTAGCTCATATATTTTACCCGGTTCCAATTCCTTCAATTCATTCATGACCCGGCCGAGCGGATGTTCCCCTTTTTCCAGAATCGGCCCGGCATCGAGCGATTTGGCCACCGCTGAGAAATCAATCCAATCGGGCTTTTCCGCGTTATTCGAACCTGTTTCCTCACCTGTGATTGTCTCTTCCAGTCCGGCCGCCTTGCGAAGGCTGTTGATCATGGTCGCTAAAGGCAACCCGCCAATTTCGGCGGCCTGACGCAATGTCGCCACTTTCGCCACCGTCCGCTGCAGAATTGGATTCCGCAGCCGGGCGAAAACCGGCGACATTTCTATCAGAAAATTCTCGAGGTGCGGATAATTCGCCAGAAGCGTCCCAACTTTGGTATCGGGCGTAATATCAAGCGCCGCCTTTGTCTTATCCATTACCGGCTCCTTTCCTCGGAGTAGCTGAGGAGACGTTTTTCTCCTTTGAGTTTTCTCTTTTCGGTCAGATCCTGGCTGACTTCCAGCGTGCCGAGATATTCGCCCTTCTCGCCTCGCAGCGCGAAATACTCGATACTGATGAATTTGCCTTGCATCTCGATATGGAAAGCCGCTCTATCCTGATTCCCCGATTTGAAATCATCCAGTATATTTTGCACCACATGCACACTCGATGGCGGATGGCACATCTGCACCTGCCGCCCCAGAATCGCCCGATTGCGGGAAAATATCCGCTCTTTTCCCTGAGTGAAATACCGCACCTGATCATCCTTGTCCACGAAAGTCAGGTCAAAAGGGATGGTGTTGAGTACGGCATTCAGCTCCGGCACCGTAAAACTGCCGCTGGGAAGCTGCACCCGTCGTGCATCGGCGGATAATTGCGCCTCGGCCGAAAGTTCTGCGGGGGCCCATTTCTCAACCGGGTCATAAAGACAGAACCCTATTTCCAGACTCTGATTATAAATCGAATACCATTCTTCATCGGTGAGTGTATCCAGACACATCGGGAAAAGAATCTGCTCTTCCTTGTAGATCATCTCCTCCACGGCATTCGAGGCGGGATGAAGCACCAGGTCGATTACCATTTTGAAATCGCCGGCAGAGAGCAAGGCCGATTCCTTAAGCGCTTCTTGCGCCGCTTTCAGGAGCCCGCGCGTTTCGTCGTGCTTCCCCCACATCACGGTCGGCGGGCCGGTAATGCCATGCTTTTCAAGAAAGGGAAAAAGAAGATTCTCCTTCCGTTGATAATGCTTGTCGACATCCATCAATGCATTAAAATGCTTTTTTATTTCAGCGACTCTCTCTGCCACCGGGGTTTTTTCGGGGAGCGCCTTTAATTCATCGTACAATTTGACCAGTGAGCCAACCTCCCAGCCCAAAGCCTTATTTTCCTCTTTGAAAGTATGTACCGGATGTCCGGAAGGCGCCGTCTTGGCGCCGGTCTGGTCGATACTGCCCTTAAGCACGGCGGTATGCATGTCACACAGGTTGAGAATTTCCTTCTCCGGCAGCCCCTCGCCAATCAGTTCTTGCTCCACTTCCACCACATCACCATAGGGGACCTCGCCCATCAGTCGCACCAACTGTGTTCGCACCGCATCCGGCGCCTCACCTTTGTGTAATTGTAAAATCATATGCTTCAAAAGGTCTTTTCTTTTGCGCGCGTCATTGATCAGCTCACTCATAATAATACCTCCCTCAATTTATTGAGTTATTGATTCCTGAATTTCACCGTTAATACCGATTTTATGAAAAGAGAGTGGAATGTCTCTTCCCGAGCCGGTCACCGCCCGGCGTACCAAATGAGCCAGCCCGAAACAGCACGGTACTTCCATATAGACAATTTCGACCGACTCAATATCGTTCTGCGAAAAGATCATGGTCAATTTCTGAAGATACAGCTCGTTTTCGTCCAGCTTGGGGCAGCCGATCAGAAGCACCCGCCCCTCAAGGAACCGGGAGTGAAAATCGGCATAGGCGAAAGGAACACAATCCGCCGCGATAAGAAGTTTCGCCTTCTCGAAATAAGGCGCCTTCACCGGCGCCAGTTTCAACTGCACCGGCCAGTTGCCCAGTTGCGAGGATGTTGCCTCTTTCTTTACATCATGATCTTCCACGGCTAAATGCGCTTTTGGCTGAAGCGTCCGCGACAGGCTTCCCGGGCAGGAAGGATAAGATTGTGCTTCTGCCTGCGGTGCAGCAATCTTTGGCTCCTGGCTTTTCAGGTGGCGGGCAACCGCCTTCGGGTCAAATTCATCCGCCTGACGTTCCTCGATTGTTATTGCATCTTGCGGGCACTCCCCCAGACAAGCCCCCAGACCATCACAATAGGTCTCGCTCACCAGCCGGGCCTTGCCGTCGATTATCTGCAGCGCCCCTTCGATACAGGCCGGGACACAAAGCCCGCACCCATCGCATTTTTCCTCGTCTATCCGGATTAATTTTCTGAAGCTCACTTTTTCAACTCCTTATAAATCGACAATTTCTATCCATATTATCGATAAAAAGGCGCCCGATGGCTTTGACTTAAGTCAAATTTAGAAGATTTTTTCGCCTTCGGCGATGGAATTTAGACGCGTTGAGTCCAGGATTGTGATCCGATTCCCCTCTACTTTGAGAACCCCCAACTCTTTGAGTTTTTTGAGATTGCGTGAGAGGGTTTCTCCCGCTGTCCCTAACCGGCGCGCCAGCTCCCCTTTGGGAATATCAAGGACAATCTGAGCCGATTTTCGTTTCTCGCTTTCTTCCAATAGAAACGAGGCAATCCGGGAGGGCACTTCTTTCAGGGTCAGCTCTTCCACTTTTCGATTGAATTCCCTCAGGAATCCGGCCAGTGACCCGATTATTTTCAACGAAATCTGCGGCGAATCCTTTATTAGATTGATGAATGCCTCTTTGGGGAAAAAGGCCACGGTCGAATTTTCCAACGCGGCGCAGTTGGCCGGAAAACGATCTCCCCGGAAAATCGCCGCCTCGGCAAAAAGCTGCCCCGGCCCGATCTGATGAATGGTATATTCTTTCCCCTCGGATGATCCCTTATAGACCCGCATTTTCCCCGACAGCAGCACGAAAAATCCCGAAGCCGGATCACCCTCCAGAAAAAGAATCTCCCCCTTTACCAGTTTCTTCACCAGACTGATATTGTGAATCGCCTCCAATTCGCTTCTATCCAATCCCGAGCAGAGAAAGCACTGGCTCAACTGATGCAGCGTATCCATAATGTTATCTTCTCAAGTAAATAGTGTTCGGTGCATCGCTGAAAATCGAGGTCATTTCTATTTTACTCCCTTATGTACCGCTATCACGCCGCCGAACATCCTTTTGAAAGTAACCGTCCCGAATCCCGCCTGATGAATTATCCCGGCAAACTCCTCCGGCGGGTAGAAATGGGGTATCGTATGCGAGAGATAGGCATACCCTGCCTTCGAGCCGGAAATCCCGCTCCCGATCGGTTTCACCGCCAGTTTCACGTAGAGATGCATCAATCCGCGCGTCAAGGAAAAGCGCGGCTGGCTGGTCTCGAGATTGACAAAGCATCCGCCCGGCTTCAATACCCGGTGGAATTCCTTTAGATGCTCAATCAGGATATCCCGGCTGATATTGATATTCCGCGTGGCAAAGGAGATAGTTATCAAATCGAAGCTATTATCGGGAAAAGGAAGCACTTTTACATCGGCAATTACAAAGGTGATCCTGTCAGCCTCTTTTTTTTCCGCCGCTTTGCCGAGCATCGGCAACGAGAAATCGGCCGCAAAAACGGAAGTGCCGTTTCTGCTCAACCGCACCAGATTGGCCGCCATTTCGCCGGTTCCGGAACAGACATCGAGCCACCGGGTTCCGCCCCCGGCGGCGGCTATCCGGGCCGCCCGCCGCCGGCAGATTATATCCATCCCGAAAGTCAGAACATGGTTGACCAGTTCATAAGTCTGCGGCACCTCGCCGAATATTTTCTGCACACCTTTGTTCATTTCAATCCTTCACCTATGCGCTCTAAAGCTTTCCCTCTCTAAAATGCTGTCACTCATATACGAAGATAAGTCTCGGAATCGCGGCTGTCAAATGCCGCTCTTTCCTATATGTTCAAGGCCCCTGCAAACCGATTAATCCCTTGACAAAAGACCCATCGGGGCATAAATTATTAGTGGTTAATCACCTACGCCATTACCCCGCGACCACCGATGCCCTCACTGAAAGGACAGATGCCTTTTTGATGTCACCCCGTCTGCGATGGATGAGTTTTCATTGGATGAAATGGCACGGAATCTCGTCAAGAAATAAGCTGGTATTCTTTTAGGAAGGTTGAACTACGGAACAATATTGGAATTTGCCATTCATCATTCAAAGTCCGGAGGATTTTTCCTTTACATAATTCCTTAATTGGGATTAAATGGAGGGATGGTTATGAACAAGGAGATTAAACCGAAACTGGTTTTGGCGCTCTGTGCCTGTTTCATTGTGTTAATCTTCAGCGCCATACCTGCCGCCGCTGCCTGCGGAGATATTGACGGCGACGGTGAATTCGGCCTGACCGACATTACTTATCTGATTAATTACCTATACAGGCATGGGACCGCTCCGATAAATCCTTATTGGGCCGATGTCAACAGCAGTGGCACCTTAAACCTTCAGGATCTCACCGGCCTGATAAAATTCCTTTATCTAAACGGCCCGGCATTACACTGTCCCGGTGTCGTCCATGATGACATGAGGGGCGACTGCCAAATCGGGAGACCTTCCAGTAATAACTCCGACTCTATGGTCGTCGAGGTAATCGGCAATGATCTCCATATCCGTCATTTAAACGCCTTTTACAATTGCTGCCTGCGCTATATGGTCGATTATTATTTTGAGAGAGGGAATATCACCGCGGTTGAATCGGATACCGGAATGCCCTGTGACTGTCTCTGCCCGTTCGACCTGGAATCGGTTCTTTATGGCGTTCCGGCCGGGACTTATATCGTCCGTCTGATAGGCATCTATGGCGATACTGTCGGGATTGATACGGTAATGGTCTCCGGCGGCGATGGCCTGTCGGGTTATGATATCAGTCAGTGCCACGCTGACCTGGCTTTAACATTCCAGACCGATTCCATTGCCTATACCTTTTCCGCCGGCATGCTCACCATGAACCATTATGATGCCGAATTCAATTGTGCCGCAACAATAGTGATTCAGTTTGGCCGGGCCGGCGATACCCTGCGGTTCTATGAAATAAATACTTCGAGTCAGGCCGCCTACTGCCTCTGCTCCTATGATATTACTGCCTCCGCTTCCGGTATCGCACCGGGTGCCTATGTGGCCGAGATTTATCAGTTGCAATACCCCTGGGAGCAACTGCAACTGTTTGATCGTCGAACCGTATATTTGGAGTAATGGTAATAGTTGAATACAGCTGATATTCGAGAAATCCTTAAACCGGGCGGGGCCGGAGAACGGTTCCAGGTACTCGTCGCAAGACAAGAGGGTATGGGATGAAATCAATGATAATGGCTGTCGGCGTGATGATTTTGGCACTCTTCACGGTTGAGGAACTCCATGCTCGGCTCACGATATTCGGGCCACCCGCGAATTATGACGTGACTGGAATTTCCTATTCGGTCTGCACGTCCGATTTCGACCAGAACGGTACCCTTGACCTGGCGGTGGCCAATTATGACGCCAATACCGTTTCCGTCCTGTTGGGGTACGGGAACGGACTCTTTCGAATCGCTATCGATTATGCCGCCGGTTCCGGCCCGTACGCAATATGCGGGGCCGATTTCGACCGCGATGGGGATATCGATCTGGCCACCTCCAATGAATATTCCAACAACATTACCCTCCTGAAAAATGACGGCCACGGCGCCTTTGCCGCTCCGGTCGGCTATCCCTGTGGTGAAAGCCCTTATGCAATCTGCGCCGCCGACCTCAACGGCGATTCCTATTCCGATCTGGCCACAGTTGACAATTATGACAGCAGTGTTATCATTCTGATGAACAAAAAGGATGGTACCTTTCAGACAGCTGTTCATTATACCACGGGCAGCCTTCCCCGTTCGGTAATCTCCGCCGATTTTGACGGCGATGGCGATAATGATCTGGCTGTGGCCAACTTCAATGCCGATAACTTCTCGGTTCTTTTTAATAACGGTGACGGGACATTCAATCCGGCGGTGAATTATGAAGCCGGCCCGGGGGCAACTTCTATCATTGCCGCCGATTTTGACGGCGACGGTGACAAAGATATCGCAGTGGCTAACTATTATAAGCGGAATATTTCGGTTTCTCTGAATTTCGGCAACGGCGCTTTTTCGAGCCCGGCCTTTTATGCCGTCGGCAGCTATCCAACTTCCATCATTGCCGCCGATTTCGACGGTGACGCCGACTATGACCTGGCAATCACCAACGAAGGCTCCAATAACATCTCTATCCTGCGCGGCTACGGTGATGGGCGCTTTCAGGCCACAGTCAATTACGCCGGCGGCCTGCTCCCCCACGGCATCTGCGCGGGTGATTTTGATGCCGATGACGATAACGACCTGGCCGTGGTAAGCGCTGCTTTGGGCAACGCCGGCGTTCTCACTAATACCGCCAATGGCAGCTTCACCTGCGGCGATATCAACGATGACAGCCTTGTCAGCATTCTGGATATGTATTCTTTGATTGATTTCCTCTACCGGCACGGTTATCCCCCGGTTGACCGCCGCGCTGGCGATATTAACGGCCGCGGTCTTATTAATATCCAGGATATTGGCTATTTAATCCGTTTTCTTTACCTGCAGGGACCGGAGCCTGCCTGTATACATTAGTCGATCTTAATTCTGTCGCGCAATGGACGGGCGGCCCGAGCCGCCAGTCCTGCCATTTCCGAACCTGATACCGGCCGGCAAATTTATTTCCACTCCAGCAAAGTTTATTGGCTGCCGATTCGTTATATTGGTATGGCCGAAATGAAGAAGTATCTCTTTAAGATCACCGGGATGGACTGCGCCGAGGAAGTCGCTCTTCTTAAAAAAGAACTCGGCCCGCTGGTCGGGGGCGAAAACAATCTCTCCTTTGATATCCTCAACGGCAAAATGACAGTCAACGTCTCAGCCTCTTGCGATGAAACCACTATCAGTCAGGTGGTTGGCCGCACCGGAATGAAGGCCATTCCCTGGGAGCAATTCATTGCCAAAACGACTCACCCGGCCAAAGACAGATTCTGGAAACGACGTGGAAGAGCTGTCATGTGCATTATCAGCGGCGCTTTTCTGTTGGTCGGGTTTATTTCCCAGTCGATCCGCGAGGGGAGCTTTATCAGCGCTCTGGCCGGGATCCGACCCGAGGGCCTGATTACGGTACTTTTCTATTTGTGCGCTACAATCGCAGGGGCCTGGTTTATCGCCCCTAAAGCTCTTTTTGCCCTTCGACGACTGCGCCCCGATATGAATCTTCTGATGACCATTGCCGCAATCGGCGCCATGGTTCTGGGGGAATGGTTTGAGGCCGCCACCGTGACTTTTCTCTTCTCTGTTGCCCTTCTACTGGAATCATGGAGTGTCGGGCGGGCACGGCGGGCGATCGGTGCCCTGATCGATCTGGCGCCGCTTCGGGCCCGGACAATCTGCCCTCATGACGGCGATATCGAGGAAAAGCCGGTCGAGGAGGTTCTCCCCGGAGCGATTGTTATCGTGCGGCCCGGCGAGAAAATCCCCCTCGACGGTATTATCACAAAAGGATTCAGCACCGTTAATCAGGCTCCGATCACCGGTGAGTCTGCCCCGATCAGAAAAAAAATCGGCGATGAGGTCTTTGGCGGTACTATCAACAACGAAGGCGCTTTTGAATTCAAGGTCACCCGCGCCGCCAATGACACCACGCTTGCGCGGATTATCCACATGGTGGAAGAGGCACAGTCCCGGCGCGCCCCCAGCGAACAGTGGGTCGAAAAGTTCGCCCGTTACTATACTCCCACGATGATGGGATTGGCTGTTTTCATGGCCGTTTTTCATCCGCTCGTTTTCGACGGCGACTGGGTGCGATGGTTCTATGAAGCGCTGGTGGTTCTCGTTATCGCCTGTCCCTGCGCGCTGGTTATTTCTACGCCGGTCAGTATCGTTGCCGGGCTCACCTCGGCCGCCCGCGCCGGAGTGCTTATCAAAGGGGGGATCTTTCTCGAATCTCCCGCGCGGATCAAGGCTATCGCTCTGGATAAGACCGGCACTCTCACTTATGGTCACCCCGAGGTGCAGGAGGTGATTCCTCTCAGCGGTCATACGCCGCCGGAATTGCTCTCCCGCGTCGCTGCGCTGGAACGTCTCAGCGAGCACCCGCTCGCCCAGGCTATTCTCCGTAAGGCCGAAAATGACGGTGTGGTTATACCGGCCCCCGAAAATTTCCAATCCATTAAGGGCAAGGGAGCTGAAGCACATATTGACGGCAAGCAGTACTGGATCGGGAGCCACCGCCTGATGCACGAGCGGGGCGGCGAAACCCCGGAATTTCACAGTTGCGCCCTACAGCTCGAAAAAAATGGCCACTCCGTGGTTGCTATCGGTAATGACAATCATATCTGTGGCCTTATCAGTATCGCCGATGGCATCCGCGAGCAATCAATTAAGGCGGTTCGGGATCTGAAACAATGCGGTGTTGAACATATCATCATGCTGACCGGCGACAACGAGGGAACGGCGCAGGCGGTTGCCGCCGCCACCGGAATCAGCGAATATCGCGCCGAACTTCTCCCGCAGGATAAAGTACGGGCGGTCGAGGAGCTGGTTGCACGGTACAACAATGTAGCCATGGTCGGCGATGGAGTCAATGATGCCCCGGCGATGGCGGCCGCAACGCTCGGCATTGCCATGGGTACCGCCGGCGCCGATGCCGCTATCGAAACGGCCGATATCGCCCTGATTTCCGATGACCTCTCGCGGCTTCCCTGGCTGATCAATCACTCGCGGCGGGTCCTGCGAATAATCAAGCAGAATATCTGGTTTGCGCTGGGGCTGAAGGCGCTCTTTCTGGGGCTGGCAATTGCCGGTCTGGCGACTCTCTGGATGGCGATCATGGCCGACATGGGCGCCTCGCTTCTGGTTATTTTCAACTCCCTCCGTCTTCTCGACGCCAAAACCTCCTGACTCAAATAATATTCATCCTGTCCACCCTACCGAAGTAGTTATTGTAGGTCGTGGTTCCGAGACTCCGCGCCTGCGGAGACGAGAAACCCGACAATCTCTTCTTTGGAATCCCCGCCTGCGAATTCAACTTGACTTCGCGTTAAATGCGGCTATTTTATGGTAGCATAGGCGGAGAATTACAGCTATTGATTTGCACCGGGCTGAGCGATTGAGATTACCGGCTCCTTGGGTGGGTTACCAGTTTAGTATGCAGCGGGCGTCGGGAGACAATAAGGAAGAAGCAAACAGGGAAATGTTAAAAATTGAGCGGGTCAAGGCCCTAAATCGAAGGTAGAACATCAATGCTTATTAATGAGAAGCTGGAATACATCAAATTTATCGGAGAACGGATAAAGCTGCAGCAAGAAGTCAGGGACCGTTGGTTCAAGTATTATCTCACTATTGCAGGCGCAATTTTTGGAACAGCTTTGGCCCTTATAAATCTCATACATGCGGAAGATTTCAATGTTCATCTTTATGCCATATTGTTTGTGTTGTGCATAATTATGTTTCTGATTGGATTTTGTTTTCTGATGATCTACATAAATCAGCGCAAGAATTACCTCCGATTCTTTGATCAAATGAATATAGTGGAGGAGAGCGTAATTCACGATTTGGGGCTTTTTGACGATCAAATTCATGGCAAAAGAAATATTGAACGACCGACTCAACGAAAAGCCCGCCGATTTGGCGCCGATGTTTTTACTATTTGGGTACATATAATCATAAACTCGCTTTATGCTGGATTTGCTAGCCTTTTCATTGAGTTTATTATCTCACGGCAAGCGATGCTTACTCATTTGAATTTATGCATTGGCATATCCATATTTATACTAAGTGCTGTTATTTTGGAGAAAATTAGAGTAATTTCTTTAAAAGATGATTAATCACGGCAATAAATGCTTTATGATTAGCGGCACCAACCAGGAAATTTACATTATTCTGCTTCATAAATTGACAAATAATTATTATTGAAAGGTAATGTATGAATAATGAATTCAAAACTATAGAGAAAAAAGTAATCTACAAAAATAACTGGCTGAAATTGTGTCAGCATAAGATAATCAGAGGAGGAAAGAGTGGTGTTTATACTGTAGTAGAGCGCGCTAATAGTGTGATAATTATCCCTTTATCATATTCGGGCAGGACTGTGCTCTTAAGACAATATCGCTTTCCAACTGGAAATGATTCGTGGGAATTACCCATGGGTTCTGTGGAACCCGGGGAAACATATATAAATGCTGCTCACCGGGAACTGGCCGAAGAAACGGGCATTACAGGAGTAGATGTCACTCAGATAGGTATATTCAATCCAGTGCCGGGTCTGAGTCCGCAGGAAGTCTATGTATTCGTAGCCAAAATTCAAAATAGCAGGATGGAGTCACTAGAACAACCCAAAGCGGTCGATGATATTCAGGAGTTGTCTGTTCTTGCACTTGAGCAAGTTTATGCAATGGCACATAATGGCATTATTACCGATGGCTATACGCTGACAAGCCTGCTTCTGCTTAGACTGTCTAACCTTTGAATTGGAGGAACATCTTGGAAGTAATTATGATGATTTCCGGAGGGTGCAAATGAAAATCGGAGTGATTGGCTGCGGTTGTGTCGGATTCAATACCCTGAAAGCATTCTCAATGAAAGGTCATGAATGCTTAGGATATGATATTGACGAGAAGATTGAAAAGCGAATTGCGGAGGAATTAGGGGAAGCGCACATTGCACATTGCATGGATGACCTTAGAAACTGCACCCTTATCTTCGCATGCGTGCCAACTGAGCAACTAGATGAAACTGGCGCTTGTAATGTAATAATTCTACAGGACATTGTCGAACAGGTGTCTCATCTTGAAGAGTTGCGGGATTATAAGTGTGAGGTATTTGTTCAACGCAGTACATGTCCGCCCGGTACAGCTAAATCGATGAAAAAGCTGTTGCGAAGGACCGAATATGCAGTGAATCCTAGCTTTCTTCGGAAGAATATGCAATGGATTGATACAATCAAACCGGAGAGAATTTCATATGCAGGCAGTGAGTATGCTATTTCGTTGCTAGACAAAGTGTATGAACCTTTTGAATGTTCAGCGATTTATAAATCGGAAAATATGGAAGTTGTCGAACTGTTAAAATATTGTGAAAATGTGGTTGATGCAGTTCTTATTAGCTTATGGAACGAATTGCTTATGACTTCTGATTGCTTAGGAATAAGCAGGGACGATTTCACAAGTATGATCGATGCCTTTACGGCCAGACCCAAATTCGCCTCTTCGCTCAGAATCCCTAGCAAGGCGTTTGGATTGTGGTGTTTGCCTAAGGACGTCGCGGCTTTCATTCATATGATTAACCAGTATAATGGCTTACACTTCGTACTTCAAGGCGCAAAGGAAACCAATGACTTTATGGCAGCGCATAACGGCGTTAACGAATTACCAGCCTCTGATCTATACGAAATAAAGAATGGGCGAATCATTCCTACAAAACAGGCTAGGATATTGCTTCACTTATAGCAATAATATAGTCTTACAAGGTCGAAGCCCCCGGGGATTCGACACTCTCGAATGTGAAACCATGGTAGTTTGATAGCCGTGCCGATGAAATATAAAGAGTCGAAAGTGCAGGACTTTCGACCTATAAAATTTGTGTCATAGCAGAGCGGGTCAAACCCCCTGAGCCTGTCCCGAACCCTTGGTCGGGGGCTTCAATACTTACCACCACTCATAGTTCCGCTGGGTCTTCGGCCGCCGCCTATGGCGGCGGGCGTGACCCTGCGGCCTACCCCCTTTCAAAATCCACTTCGAATCGATGGTGATCTGGGTCCTCCCCCCATTAATAGAATGCACAGCTATTTATATGTCTAAAGTCAAAAAGCAATTTATCGTTTGTTCCAATGTCAAGAACTGTCACCGGAGCCGCATCTTTCCCAAATTCGCTACTAAAACACAACAAAAGAATACAAAAGTGAAGAAACGAACTCCTCCCACCCCGCCCCCCATGTTTCGCCTAACCTCTTGCCCTACAAGCAGAATGCCCGCCGCGCGCGGTGGCCTTCAGTCTTCCCCTTTACTGCCCCGGCTGGCGCTGCCTCCTCCAACGGGGCCACAACCCCCAATCAACCGGGGAGAAATATGGGTCCCCTAAAAACGAGGAAACGAACCCATTTCAGCCAACCCTCTCAATGCACCCAACCCATTCTCCGCCAACAAATAAACAGAATGTGATTGTGATTTTGAGAGGTGCCGGATTTTGAAAAGCGAACCCAAATTTACCAAGTCATTGAAAAACAAGGAATTGACTGTTTTTCGTCGGATTGCTTTTCCCGGGCCGCCCCGCAAGTCATTGTTCATCAGCGACTGTGTCAGGTCTGCGAGAAACCTGACCTACAAAAATTAAGAGGCGAAGAATTCAATATCTTGTCATTTTAGATTCCAGATTTCCCACAACAGGCGCGGGGGGACCATCCCCTCGGAAAGATATTTGTCATGGAAATCTTTCATTGAGAATTTATCGCCCTCTCTGGCTTTAAAAGCATCGCGGAGTTTCATCACCTCGGTCTTGCCGATCAGGTAACTCATCGGGATAGTGGGGGTGAGAGTATAGCGATTAACCTCGGTGCGGATGAACTGGGAATCGGAATCAAGCGCTTTGGACATCCACTGTACCGCCTCATCGGTACTCATCTTGCCGGTGTGCAGTTTGGCATCGACCACGATGCGGGCGGCGCGGAACATGATGCCGCCGAGGACCCCGAGATAGGGGCGCTTGTCACTGCCGTAGAAGCCGTTGTCATACATCATCTGCTCGCAGTACAATGCCCAACCCTCGATATAGCAGTTGTTCTCCTGCCATTTCCTGACGCTGCTCGGTATGCGAGCGCTCATCATGAACTGCATGTGATGACCGGGGTATCCCTCGTGCACCACCGAGCCTTTGAAGCCGCGGCGGAGAATGTAACGATAACGGGCCTCGCGCTGCCCCTCATCGAGCGAATCGGGAATGGGGCGGACATAGAAATAACCGGTCTGGTCGGAATTGAATGTTCCGGGGGGCTGGTAAGCAATGCCGCCTGTTATATTTCTCATGAAGACCGGGGTCTCAACGGCGATGCAGGCGCCGATATTATCGGGAACGGTCAGGACATCATGCTCCCGGAGATATAGCTTGGTCTGCTCGATTTCCCAGTTGTAATAGTTGAGGACATCATATTTGCTGAGGCAGTCGATGGCAAATACGGAATCGACCGGAACGGGATTCGCCTCCAGAAAGAGTTCATAGGCTTTATAGAGGGAATCGGTTACGGCCAGGAGATTCTCGCCGATTTTGATCAGGGAATCGGAATCATAATCAAGGAAATATTCATTTTTCAGTTTAAAATCGAATTCGGTTTTTCCGATGGCAAAGGCGTTGGGGTCGCCAGAGGGGAGATTTTGAAGAAATTTCTGGTAGTCCTGCATGGCGGCAATCGCCCTCTGCACGGCGGCATCAATTTCGCCGGTCAGGTCGGGCAATTGGAATTTCAGCTCCTCGGCGGCCTTTTTATAGAACTCGACTCCGGTATAGGCCATTTCGTGCGCCAGTTTGATATAGACGGGGGCCGGTTTTTTCAAATTCAATTTGGCCTGCGCCAGTAAATCGGGAACCAGTTTCCATCGGGCGATAATATTCTGCCCGCGTTGCTCAAAGGGTGCATACGGCGAATTCAGAATCAGGTAGGTGCCGGTAACGGCATCATCAACATATATATAGGGATTTCTGACATGCCATTTTATTCGCTCGAGATTCTGCAGGGCGATATCGACATTGCTCTTCAGCAGTTTCCAGTCTATCTGTCCCTCGGGGGAAAGAAGATTGCTTTTAAACTGGTTGAGGCGGGACTGAAATTTTTTGAGTTTGCCCACCTCGGCGCGAATCGATTTGGAGGAGTAATCGGTAAAGAGATAGTCGTAAGTGTGTATGCCTTTGCCCGTGGAAACCACCGGATAAAAGCTCTGCAGGTTTTGCAGAATTTCCTCGGCCAGCCCGGCAAGGGTGTTGTCGGTCGGATTTTGCGCCCAGAGGCACGGCGCAAACAGCACCATGACCGCCAGAATCGTTAATCTCCTTTTCATCACACCTCCATATGATATAATTTTATTTTTCTATTTATGAAAACCGGCGACCAGTTCGATATGCATTGTGTGCGGAAACATATCAACCGGGATAATTCGTCCGATTTTGTATCCGGCCTGGATCAAATATGCGGCATCACGCGCAAAAGTGGCCGGGTTGCATGAAATATAGACCAGGCGGGGATAATTCAGCTCGGCCAGTCTTCGAAGCGCTTTGGGGTGCAATCCGGCCCGCGGCGGATCAATGACCGTACAGGTGATGCCATCGAGTAATTCCGGATTATTCCGCAATATATCCTGCACTGAGCCGATATGGAATTGAATGTTGCTTATATCGTTGAGAGCCGCATTCTCGTGCGCCGCCCGGACTGCGGATGGTTCCAGCTCAATGCCGACGACCGTCTGCACCAAACCGGAGGCGCAGAGGCCGATAGTCCCGGTGCCGCAGTAGAGGTCAAGGAGACGATCCTCTTTCTGCGGGGCCAGAATCTCATAGGCCGTACGATACAAACGCTCGGCCTGTTCGGTATTGGTCTGGAAAAATGAATTGGCGTAGATGCGGAAAGTGCGGTCGAGGAGTTTTTCCTCGATATATCCCGGGCCGTACAGAATATTCTCGTATTCCCCTCTGGCGATATTGGATTTGCCGCCGTTGACGTTTTGCACTATGGTGGTGATTTCGGGAACGGCATTCAGGGCGCTTTCGAGCATTTCGGATTGACAGGGGAGGGTGCCTTCGGCCGTGACAATGTTGAGCATGATTTGCCCGGTGCGGCGCGCCTCACGGATAGCCAGGAAGCGAAGATGTCCGGTATGTTTGAGAATATCATAAACGGGGATATTCTTTTCGGTCACGAAGGAGCGAAACCAGGCGGCAATACGATTGGATGTTTCCGACTGCAGAAGGCATTCTTTCAGGTTAAAGATTTGGTCGAAATGGCCGCGCCGGTGCAATCCCAAGACAAAACCGTTTTCAGCGGTGGTATTGAGCGAGAATTCCATTTTATTGCGGTAGAAGAACTGCTTTTCCGAACCGACGGTCGGCTCGACCTCGATATCGTCGATTCGACCTATATGAAGCAGGCAATCAACCACCTGTTTCCGTTTGAAATAGAGCTGGCGGTCGTAGTCAAGGTCCTGCCAGGTACAGCCGCCGCAGATACCGAAATGAGTGCAGGGGGCGGTCACCCGGTCGGGGGAACGGGTGATTATTTCGGTCACCCGGGCGAAATTGTATCGGGCCTTCTTACGAACTATTTCGCCGCGGACTTTCTCACCGGGAAGGCCGGCATCGAAGAAAGTCACTTTGCCGCCGATTTCGCCGACCGCTTTGCCATTGAAGGCCAGATCGGTAATATCGGATTCAAATATCCGGCGGGTGCGGTTTTCATCGCTGACTTGTGACATCATTGGGAATATAGCATTTCCGAGGCGTCATTAAAAGCCCAAAAGGGGCTGTGATGGCGAAAAGGTAAAATAGAAGGATTCCTATTTTTTGAACTTATGCCAGACAAAGAAGGCGATTCCGGCAACGATGAATAAGCCGATGACAATATCGGCCTGGTGGAAATATTTCCCCAGCGTGGTCCAATTGTCGCCGAGGACTTTGCCGATATAAGCCAGCGCCCAACACCAGGGGAGAGATCCGAGAAAGGTAAAAAGAACGAATTTGATGAAATTCATCCGGGCGATGCCGGCCGGAAGGGATATGAAAGTGCGAACGACGGGGAGAAGGCGGGAGACGAAGATGGCGGTGTCGCCGTATTTCCTGGTCCAGTGCTCGGCGGTGTCAATATCCTTTTTGGAAAGGAGGATGTACTTCCCGTATTTTTCGAGAAAGGGCCGTCCGCCGTAATAACCGGCCAGATATGCCACCACCGAGCCAAGCACGCAACCCAGCGCCCCGGCGACCGATACGCCCAGCATGGTGAACCGCCCGCCGGATACCAGCGAGCCGGAGAAAGGCATGATTATTTCGGAAGGAAGGGGGATACAGGCCGATTCGATTCCCATGGTGACAACGATGCCAAGGTATCCCATTTGGGAAATGATATTGATGATCCACTGGGCGACGGGTTGTATGATGGCTTCAAACATGGTCTGCTTTTTCCTCCTACCGTCCGAAAAGCGGTTTTCTGAAAAAGGCGGCGGTTTAAATTCTACGCTTTTGCCGAATCTCCTGGTTCCATCTTTTCGATTCGGAGCCTTTTGAGTCGATTCCCCTCGGCCTCTAGGACGGTGAATTTCAGATGCGCGATGACGATTTCCTCCCCTTTGACGGCGGGATGGCCGAGCTGATCGAAAACCAGGCCGGCCAGGGTGTGCGGGCCAACCTCGGGCAGATGCGTATCGAATTGATCGTTGAGGTCATCAACACGGAGCGAACCGGCGGCGAAAGCGACTGTCTCACTTCTGGCGACAAACTCTCTCTGCTCTGTATCGTACTCATCCTGAATCTCCCCGACGATTTCCTCGAGTAGATCCTCCAGTGTGATCAGTCCGGCGGTACCGCCGAATTCATCCAGCACTATCGCGGCATGCAGCCGTCTTTGTTTGAAAGTGCCCAATAGGATGTTGAGCTTCATGGAGTCGGGAATAAAGAGCGGCTTGCGGATAATATCCTTGATGATGATCACTTCTCCATGCTGCATCACGCGGATAATATCTTTGGTATAGATAATTCCGACAATATTATCGAGCGTTCCCTGATAGACCGGATAGCGCGAGAAACCGTTCTCGGTGATTATCCGAAGGATTTTCGGAGTGGCCTCGTTGATGTCTATCCCGACGATCTCGATGCGGGGAGTCATTGCCTGCCGGGCAATAGTATCGGAGAAGTCAAAGACGGAATGAATCAATCTCTGTTCGGTGGAATCAAAGACCCCTTTTTCGAGCCCCTCAGCGATCAGGAGATTGATATCATCCTCGGTGATGGCGCTTCTTTCGGAGATAGGCTTCAATCCCAGAAGACTAATGATTGCTTTGGCCGCCCCGGAGAGCAGCCGCACCAGAAAGAAACTCCCTTTAATGAACCAGGTCATCGGTCCCGACACGGCGAGGGCGATTCGTTCCGGACGGGCCAGGGCGATATACTTGGGAACCAGTTCTCCTATCACTACCGAGAGGAAGGAGATGGAAAAAACGACGATGAAGAAAGAGATCGGTCGGGCGGCATGGGCAACGGCATCAATCGGTATGCGGGCGATAAAAGGGATGAGAGAGTCAACAATGGTCATACCCCCGAAGACTCCGGCGAGGGTGCCGATAAAAGTAATCCCGACCTGGACGGTGGCCAGGAAGGCTTCGGGCCGGGCATGAATTTTCTCGGCGCGGGCGGCGGCGATGCGCCCCTGCTTGGCCATCCGTTTCAGTTTGGTCTTGCGGCTGGCAATGATGGAGAATTCCGAAAGGGCAAAGAAGCCGTTAGCCGCAATGAGAAGCAGAATGGCCAGGATTTCGACGTATATATTATTCATCCCAATGTGGGGTCAGCCTTAATTTCTATTGGGTGGGACCGCCGTACTGCAACTGCTCCAGCCGCTTGATTCGTTCTTCAACCGGCGGATGGGTCGAAAAAATGGAGGCAAATCCCCGGCCGGAAAGCGGATTGGCGATGAACAGGTGTGCGGTTGCGGGGCGTTCATCCAGATTCATCCGGAACGGCGCCGTGTGCAATTTTTTTAAAGCTGAGGCCAGCGGCAGATACTGCCCGGTGACTCGGCCTCCCTCAGCATCGGCCTTATACTCGCGGCTGCGGGAAATGGCCATCTGTATCAGCAGGGCGGCGATGGGGCTTACAATCATGACAACAATAAGCACGATGGGATTACCGCCCCGATCGTTGTTGTGGGAACCGCCGCCGAAGATCATCCCCCAGCGGGCCATCGAAGCGAGCATGCCAATCGCCCCGGCCAATGTGGCGGCAACGGTACCAATAAGCATATCACGATTTGCGATATGGGCCAATTCATGCCCGATGACTCCCTCCAGTTCGCTGTCATTGAGCATTTCCAGAAGTCCCTCGGTGGCGGCCACGGCGGCATGATTTTCATTCCGGCCGGTGGCAAAGGCGTTGGGGGCTTTGGAGGGGATGATATAGGTTTTCGGCATCGGCAGCAGCGCTTTCTGTGAAGCCATGCTGACGACGCGGTGGAGACGGCGACAGGTGGTCTCATTGACCTCTTTCGCCTTATACATTTTCAGGACAATCTTATCGGAAAACCAGTAAGTTACCATATTCATCGCCGCGGCCAGTACAAAAGCGATTACCATCCCGCCTCTCCCACCGAGGAGATATCCAACGAAGACAAAGACCAGCGTCAGAAGGAGCAGCAAGAAGGCAACTTTAAAGCTATTCATCTTTTCAACACCTCTTTATCAATTATGGCTCATTAAAGCGACCGGCTGATTCGGTCAACAATCTCTTCACTTAATTAAACCATTAAAAGCCTGAAAGGTTTGGCAAACTTTCAGGCTGATTATTCAATATCCATATGGATTTATTTGCTGGGATGTTTCTTTTTTATTCTGCCCCAGGCATCCTCAGTTTCTTCCGGTTTCGGCTCCGCGGGCGGAGTTTCTTTCGGGCGCGGCTGTTCAACCGGTGCAGGAATCTCGGGAATGACTGCCGGTTTTTCCACTACCGGTTCCGGGGAGGGTTCTGTCACACCCTTATCGGCTTTTTCCTCGCCGCCGAAGAAATCGAACTTGGGAATTCCCTTTTCAAAGAATTCATCCTTCTTAGGCTCGGTAATGGCCGGCTGTGGTTCCGGCGCGGCGCTTACAGGCACCGGCGGCGGAGTTAATTGTTTGCGAAGTCTTTCCAGATCCCGTTCAATCGTATCTTTGGAAATAGGCGCCGGTTCCTTGCGGGTTCTTTCTCTTGGTTCGGGTCTCGGCTCGGACCTTCTTCCGCGCTCGTATCCGGGACGGTGTTCCTCCTGTTTCCGCGGCCTTTTCTGATATGGCTGATTGCGGTCGCCACGGGGGCGGCTTTCGTACCGCTCTGTTCTGACCGGTCGATCAGGGCGTGTCGGTCTCGTTTCGGCAGGCTTGATCGGTTCGCCGGGAACGCGCGGCGGCACGCGAGCGGGAGCTTTTGTTTCGGTCACGCCAGCGATGATAACGGAGCCGACCGCATCACTCCAGACATTGACCGCCGAGCGGCAGCGATCCAAAAACCAGTCGATTACCCAGATAACACCAATCCCCTCAATCGGCAGACCGACCGGCGCCATCACCATTACCATGGTGATCGCCCCGGCATGGGGGATTCCGGCGGCGGCAACCGATGTGAACATGGCGGTCAGGAGAACCACGACCTGTTGCGCGATAGTCAAATTGATGCCGTAAAGCTGCGCCACAAAGATGACTGCAGCTCCCTGAAACAGGACGGTGCCATCCATATTAAGGGCGGCTCCGCGCGGAAGAGAGGTAGCGGCCGGGCGCAACCCGCCGTGGCTTTTATCCAGAGGAGAGTCAACCGCGACATGGAAATTTGGTGAGGAGGAACCGGTAATGAAGGTTCCCCATAAGGCCTGCCCGATTTTTGAAGCATATTGCAAGGGATTCTTGCGCCCGAAACCGGCCATTATTAAGGGCAGGATTATCAGGCCATGGATGGCCAGACCGATGACGACCACGAGGGCAAAAAGACCGATGCTCAAGGCCAGTTTCATGGGGTCGGGATTTTGCGCGACGGTCCCGCCGACCAGAACCAGCACACCGACCGGGGCCGCGAAAACCAAAAAGTAGAGCAGTTTTCGCAGCGCTTTCAGCAGCGCATTGAAGAAATCGAAAACCGGTTTTCCGGCAATCCCGAGAGTGGAAAGAGCGCCCCCGAAAGCAATGGCGATGAAAATCAGGCCGAGTGTTCTTCCCGTCATAACAGCCTGAAAAAGATTCGGCGGCACCAGGGTCGCGATAAGGTCGCCGATTCCGGTGTCGGTGCTCTGGGGGGTCAGGTTGGGAAGCGCCCCCGGTTTGATAATGTCGGCCAGAATTATGCCGATCAGTGCGGCAATGCCCGAGACGGTGAAGAAATAGAGGAGAGTTTTTCCGGAAGTTCTCCCCAATTTGCGGAAATCATCAAGAGAGGCGACGGCAACCACTAGAGATACCATGACCAGAGGAACTGCAATCAATTTCATTGCGTTCAGGAAGATGACGCCAA
>JAPLUR010000086.1 GCA_026397505.1 Candidatus Zixiibacteriota bacterium | reverse complement strand
TCAGAGCCTGATATCGCTGAGAAATGTGATGAAGGGGTCGGAGGAATATTGGGTGACTTATCCGGCCCTGGCCTATCGGTATCAAACCAATCCGTTATTTCTTTCCGCCGATTGTTTTCTGACCAAAATACATCACCTGCAGCGTCTCAAATGGCTTCTCACCGATCCCGGTAACGAAATCGAAGAGACGGAGATTTCGGCTATCATCGACAGTGTGCATGTTCTCGGAAAAGGCAGAAGTCGTGCTGAGTTGACATCATTTCTGGCAGCGCTGGCCAATCCTGAAACCGACAGTGCAACGCAGACAAGTCTGACGGCGATGATTCTTTCCGCATCCGAACGAACGAAAACCAATGCTGTTGCCGTTGCGAGAAGCCTTCAGATGACTCTTCCGGAAATCCCCGATGCCGATCTGGCGGGGGACTGGGATTACTTATGTCGCGAAATAAAGACCGATATCATGATAAAGCCGGAGCGGACTGTCGCACGGATGAATGATATATTGTCGCTACTGCGTAAGACGGACAACGCCCGGATGTTCATGATATCGAACAGTACCGACCGGAATGCCACTTTTGATATAATTGAGAAGCTGGTGACCAAGCTTGATGCAACCGGCAAATCGATCAGACAGACCTACTCCAAAACTGACAGGATAACCGGCCGCCTGCGCGATCGCGTGCCGGGTCTGAAAAATCCCGACTATGTCGGCTTGGTCAACGAAAATACCCGCAATGGGGTGATTATCTCCTCGGCCCGGGATGCCGGCATCTATGACATCAGCACCAGTGCTATTATCAATGATTTGGCCGCACGGATGTACACCGGCGGCGGCGGCCATAGTCTTTTCATGAAAACCTGGGGCGCCGGGCTGGCGTACAGTAACGGCGTTTCTTACAACGAACGTAACGGCCGGGTGGGGTATTATGCCGAAAGGTGTCCCGACATTTCGGAGACAATGCGCTTTGTGGTGGATCAGTTAAAAACGCCGCTGAACGACCCGAGCCTGGTTGATTATGCTACCGCCCAGGTATTTCTCAGTTCCCGAGCCGCTTCCACTTATGAATCACGCGGACAGGGAATGGCCAACGATCTGGCCGATAATCTCCCCCCGGATATGGTTCGCAATTACCGCCGGAAAGTAATGGAGGTGCGCAAGACCGCCGATCTCATGAGCAAAATGAAAGCGCGTGTCGAACCGGTTTTGGGTTTGGCGCTGGTCGGATACGGGCCGAAACAATCCGAAAGCCCGGAAGCAAGTTTCTTCATTATCGGCCCCGAACCCCAGTTCAAGGCGATGGAGGAATATATCAAAGCGACCGATGGTGAACAGCCGGTATATCGCCTTTACCCGCGCGATTTCTGGCTGACGATGTAACTTGCACGGTGCAGAAAGCGTAGCACAAACGGCGGCCGCCCGGCCGCCGTTTTCATTTGTTTAATATTCGCAAAGGATTCTTTCAATCATATTGATATTTCAGGCGACCGCTATTTGATCGTCGGGTAAGTGCCGGGGAGAAGCATCGGCAGCGACTTACCCTGATGCTCTGCGAGCATCCGGATATATCTATAGAACGGCTCCGCATTCATTTCGGCCGCAACCGACGCCATCGGCGAACGAAATCTAAATAGACCTTTGTCTTTGGGTATTTCCAGAATTTCCACATCCGCCGGTTTCAGTCCCGCCGTCGTTTCAGCCAGCGCCAGTGCCGTCATTAGCCCGCCGATTTCATCCACCAGCCCGTTTGCTTTTCCCTCGGTGCCGGAATAGAAATGCCCCTCGCCGATTCTTTTGACATCCTCAACCGACATCTTTCGTCCGGCGGCCACTTTCTGGACAAAGATATCGTAGCACTTTCTGATAAACTCCTCCATCTGTGTCCGTTCCTCGGGCGTGAGATTGCGGGCCGGGACCTGTAATCCAAGGAATGGTATGGTGATACCGAATCCTAAGTCGGCATGGTCACCCCGTTTGACAAAATCGGAGGTCATCCCCAGTTTGCTGCTGAAACCCAGATCGTAGAGCCAGCCGCCGATGACACCGATAGAGCCGGTGATAGTGAGTGGTGCGGCGACAATGCTCCGGCCGTACATCGAAATCCAGTATCCGCCCGAACCGGCTACCTGTCCCTGGCTGATAATGACCGGCTTATTCTCGGCGCATTTCTTGAGCGCCTCGGCAACCAGGTCGCTGGCCAGACCATCGCCCCCCGGGGAATCAACCCGAAACACCACCGCTTTGACCGATTTGTTGCGTGCCAGGCTCAAAAAGACTCTTTCCAGCCATCGCGCCTTGATTCCGGTATCCATGGCGCATTCGCCGAGGCCGTACACCACAGCCACTTTGGGTCGGGCGCCCCAGGACTGCGGCGGCAGGGCGATATCGTACAATTCAGAGGCTGCCATTTCGTTCATATTAAGGCCGGTCACGGTCGATACCATTTTTCTCAGATCCGACCAGCGGGCCAGCGTATCGACCAGATGCGCTTCGAGCGCCGCATCGGCCATGAAATATGACTTTTCGTTGATGAGTTCATCATACTGCTCCGGGGTCATCGTGCGCGAAGCACAGATATCGGCCCGCACCTCCTCGTACCAGTCATCCAGATAGTTCTGGTACTGTTCGCGATCCGGATCGGACATCCGGTCGCGGCTGAGCACTTCGACCGCCGACTTGTACTTAAAGAAGCGCCATTCGTCAAAGCCGAGACCCAGTTTGGCCAAGGTCCCTTTGAAATAGGTTTTTCCCAGAGCATAGCCGGAAAGCATTACGCTCCCCTCGGGATCCATGACAACTTTATCGGCAACTGAGGCGAGATGGTATGAGGTCATCGCGGCATTATCGATGAATATGATGACCTTTTTACCACTGTCACGCGCGGCGGCTAACTCCCGCCGAATTTCCCAGGCATGCTCGGGAAGAATTCTCATTCCGGAGAGATTTAGAGCAATAGCACCGATCCGAGGGTCATTCGCGGCGGCGCAAATATTCTGAAGAATATCCATGAATCGAAGTGTTTCGTTATCGAACCAAACATATCGCTGATAATCGACCGTTCCTTTCATGTTAACGGCAAGGTACTTTCGGTTTCTCTGTCCCATGTTACTGAAAACGCTCGGCTGAAGGCCGCCTGTTCTCAGCGAATAGGTATAGTGCGAAATATTGTGATCGGAATCATAATGACCCTGCGCCCCTATTTCCGCATGGCCGAAATTGATCGCGAGGCCGATCGTGAATGCTTTACTCTTGAAATATCGTCCTACCAGGCTTATTCCCGAAACCAATTCCACCGCCGCGCCGACACTCCAGGGTGCATCGGAGATATCGATCCCCTTCTGCCAGGCGCCGTCCTTTTCAGCGAGAAATTGCCGATCAGGCCCAGCGATAGATATTTCCCCGGACGGGCAAGGCCGCCCAGACTTATAATCTTCTCCCGGCCCATGGCGCCGTTGCCCCCGGAGGACCAGCCGTACGCCAGCCCGCTCGCGAAGTCACCGGTACCGAATCCGGTCGATATTTTGTAATCGGTGACTCTGACATCTCCGAATTTCCGGCTCTGGACACCGAATCCCAATCCCCGCACGCCGGAGAACGACCCCCAGTCATGGAATGATGAAGCATCAACGCCGTTAGTCGACCAGTAGAAACGAGACTCGCCGGTTTTAAGCAAGGCCAGATTAGCCGGATTGACAAACCCGACCAGTCCATCCTGAAATGCGCCGGGGGGCGCAATAAGAAAATTATAGCGGGAATAGTAATCGGGAAGTGCAGTCGTCCACACGTTGCTCCCGAAAAACGTCATCACCAGAATCAAGGACAACAGGATATTTCTTCTCACAATACCTCCAGATTGATTTTTGAATATCACAGGGGAATATGATAGATTTCATTTGGAAATGGCAAGATTAAAAGATATTACTCATGCTCTTTATAATAGAGGCGCGACCTGTGAGCCAGTTGAGACAACTGATGATATATTTATTGCGCTACAATCCGGTCGATGATTTTCTGGTCATTGGGAAGCAGTTCCGATTTAACCAATCGCGGGACCAATACCCGCCATGAATCATCCATCTTGAATACTTCCTTGAAAATTGGAAGCGCCCGTTCGAGTTCGCCGGCCATCACCAGAGTTTGCGCGTGCCAGAAAAGTATTTCGGCGTTGCCGGGGTTGAGCTCGGCCGCTTTGCCATACTCGGCATTGGCCTCGTCATATTTTTTCTCGGTGATATATTCGTCGCCCTTATCCATGTGTCGGTAGGCGCGCGAAATATTGAGTAACCGCCGCAGGTCGACCAGCGGCTGCGGGGAATCATCAACCCTGATATCGATAATCCGGTCGCGCCAGCTCATACCGGTCGGCTTGCCGCTCACGACCACCATCGCGGCCGACTGCATGCCGCGGATATCGCCCCCCTCTTTTTGCGCCGCTTCCAGCGCCGCCATCATCCGCTCGGCCAGATGCCCCTTGGCTGATTCGAAAGCGGTTGCCATGGCACCCCAGACCGTGTTGTTGCGCATCAGATTCGCCTGCACCGAGTACAGCTTGCCGGTGTGATGCCCCGCCTCGGCGATACATTTTGAGCCGGTATGGGCGGCGACCACGCCGTTTTTGTCGATCATGGCCACCTGACGCACGGCATTGTTGGAATCGCCGGCCAGAAGCCCCGCCAGCGCCTCTTTGGCCGACTTGCCGTTCTTCATCATCGCCAGTCCCAGCGGCCCGTAGGAAAATTCCACCAGCGACTGGGTGGCCACGGCGCCGATACCCGGTTCCAGCCAGATCACATCGGCCACTTTGAAATAGTGCGACTGCACCGCCGCGCCGAACTGGCCGGTGGCGCTGTCATAGGCGACAATCGAATAAGTGTTGACCGGTTGTATTGGCGTGTATGCAGGCTCGTTTCCACCTGCCAGCGCGGCGACCGCCAGCAGGGTGAGGGCAATGGTGAGTTTCAGGATTTTCATTTTCGATTCCTTTCATATTTATCTGGACGAGAATATCGAATGGGCACCACGGTTGAACATACTAAGGCAGAGATTCAAATATATATTCATTGGACGCCACGCCTTTTGAAGTTTCAACAGTTATCTTACAATACATTCTTGCATTGACGATATTGATAGGTAGCTCAGGTGCATCGGCAAGCATTTGACGATCTTGGCCTCTTAGCATTATACTGATTCCCGTATCACTCCAGACAATTATGGATTCGCTGTGCAATCTCATGTTTGTGAGTAAATGCGGCCCCCTGGAAGAAACGGTAATTATTTCTCCGTTGGCGGATGTATCGACTTGAAGGAGAGAAATGGAAATGATCACAGTGCCCATCTCATTTCCAAAATTTAGGCCACGAATTTGTCCGCGGAATGCCGGGGGTAAACTGGATATTTCACTTCGCACAGCCCAAATGACTGGTCTTTCTTCCTTTATGGCTTCTATATTTGACTGGTAAACTAGCGCTTGAGAGTCCAGTTGCCGGCTATCGTCGGGCCGAAGACTCTTTTCATTGATTAATGAATCAATTTTGTGATTTAAGTCAGCAATAGTACGTGCATCTTCCTCCGATTTAATATCCTTTACCCGCAATACGGAATCATTCAACGCAATTTGCCTGACCAATGAATCTCTCTTCGCCTGCAACGGCTGGATTTCGGTCTTTATGCGGCCTATTTGCTCTTTCAGGTTTTGTCTCTCTTCATTGAAAAAGCCGGCAAACCAAAGCGATAAGAGACCAATGATGGCGAGAATGAGTGGGGCCAGAGCAGCAATATAGCTGGGCTTACGCCACCAGGGGCGGGCCAATTCGGCACCTTCTAACTGAAGTTTCTTATTCTCTAGAAGGAGCTTTTCAATTTCCAGGCTCTTAAGTCTGCTATTATTGCTTTTTTGATCTTGTTCTTCGTTCATATCGTGGCTATTTATCCGTAGACAAATATTGGGCCATAATCAGAGGAACCGGAGACTATTGGCCGCAAGCAGAGCAAATGGATAATTCGAGTGCTTCCAATTGCACAATCTCTGCCATGATCCATAAAACCAGACCCTTTAGATTCTCCGGTTGATATCCGTGAATAAAGATAACTTCTTATAAGGCATATTTCAAGAGTAAAGCGAAAGATTGCGCCAAAATAATTAGGAAAGGGTTCCTGCCGGCGCGAAATAAAATGTCGGGTTTCTCGCAGCCGCTGGCGCGGCATCTTGGAACCACGACCTACAATAAAATCTCGCCGACAAAAAATGTCACGGCGCGGCCGCTCATTTTCACCCGCTCGCCAAGATATTCGCAGAAAAGCTCGCCTTTTCTCTGCGAGAGCTGAATGGCATGCAGAGATTTCTTATTCAGCCTCTCCGCCCAGAACGGAATCAGCATCGAATGAGCCGAGCCGGTCACCGGATCTTCATTAATCCCCAGCCCTGGCGCAAAAAAGCGGGAAACGAAATCGCACTTTTTCCCCGGCGCCGTAACAATGATACCATGGCTGTCGACATGTTTCATTTTTTCAAAATCAGGATCCATGGTCAGGATATCATCTTCATCGCCGAAAAGGGCCAGAAAATCCCTCGCCTTGAAAACCTGCTGCGGCTCTTTCTTGAGCGACTCGGGCAGGCCATGGGGCATCTCGGCCGGTGCGGCATGATAGGCCGGGAAATTGAGCGAAATGAGATCACGATCCCGCGAGGCAACCAGTTTCCCGCTCAGTGTCTGGAATTCGATGGTATCACCTTTATGCCCCAGGTGATTGAAAATGACATGAGACGAGGCGAGCGTGGCATGGCCGCAGAGATTGATTTCCACCCTGGGTGTGAACCATTTCAATTCGAAATGGTCGCCTCTGGGAACAAAGAAAGCGGTCTCGGAGAGATTATTTTCGGCGGCGATATTTTGCATCAGCTCCATATCGAGCCATTGTTCGAGCGGGCAGACCGCCGCAGGATTCCCGCCGAACAGTTTACTCGTAAAAGCATCAACCTGATAAATGGGTATCTTCATGATAACTTTCAGTTCCTCTTGCACGCAAGAAAAGATTAAGAGTATTCAAGGATCACATTGGAGTACCAACGCCCTTCGAGATAATTGACTCACATGGTCGCCGACATCCAAAATCCGATTCCGATGAGTCCAATGCCGGCGGTGACTCGAATAGGCTTAAGCACTCTCTGCGCTAATTCACAATTCGGCCATGACCTCCCGCAACAGCTGTTGGGTCGGCTCGTGGTTGGGACACCCTTCAAAGTAAAGGAGTTCTATTTTCATGCTTTCATCCTTAAACACTACTCAACAAACAGGTGTTTGAACACCTGGCCGCTGCTGTCGCTGAAGAAATTACTTCGGTTTTACCGCAGGCGAATTGAGCGGCGTCCCCACGGGGATATCACACCGATGATTCGGCTGTCCGTGCGGTGGATTCATGCCCGGAGCCGTCGTGGGTGGGGCAGTCTGAGAAGGGACATTTGGCTGCGAGGTAATAATTGGTGTCGGCGGCGTCCCCGGAGGCGTATCGAGCGGCGCCCCCACGGCGATATCACACCGGTGATTCGGCTGTCCGTGCGGTGGATTCATGCCCGGAGTTGTAACAGACTCGGGGGTCATAAGAGGTGGAGCCTCAATACGATTAGCCGCAGGGACGGGCGAATCTGTTGATAATTGAGGAGATGCGGGGGCAGACTGTGTCGTGCCTGAATTAGCGCCTGGACCCTCGCGCGCAGGGATTTCCGATGATTTCTTGCAGGCCATCGTAAAAACCATGAAGAGAATGACAATCGTTATGCTTAAGCGCTTCATAAAGAACCTCCTGCTTTTGATGAGTATATTGTTTGACGATCCCTAAATAATGCAAATGCCTTATGCGGCTCAGTCGGTTCAAGGCTTGTCCTTATTTAAGAGGGACCATTTCCATTAATCACTTTAACTCCTCAAAGGAATCACTCTACTGATAGGCCTTTGAATATCCGGCCGCCGATCACTCCGGTAATGAGCCCGACCTCCTTCGGTACCCAAAGGTGCTGCGGCACCGTCGACTGCGCCAGGGGAATACGCCCCGCCAAGTCACCGCAACGCACGTGCGCATTGTATCGTGACCACAAATTTCTCTCTGATCACCGCAGCAGGATGCCAAACGCAGGAAAATTATGGCTCTATTTGGATTTGATAAAGCCGCAAACATCTGCGCATAGTGCTTGACTTGATTTATACGATACTTCGACATCTATCGAACAATACTAGATTGGTTTCATCCTGTCAAGTACTTTAATGACATCGCCCAAATATGTAATAGCTGTCAAGGGCCAAAAATGATACTGTAAGGCACCGATGTCACCGGCCGATCCTTGTCGTCGGTAGTGATTGTAACAGATCCAGTCACATTTTGCCTGGCACCGAGCGCCGTTGACTTTGGGGTCATGGATATTTCGTACTGCTTTTCGGCTCGTAAAGTATCGATATGAAAGGTAAGCCTTTGGTCTGCATCCTTTATATCCAGGAGATGCAGCCGCGCCTCATCAACGTTGCTGGTTACCCTGATTGTTTGTTTCGCAAACTTGGAGTCGTTTTTCAATGTATCCATAAAGAATCGCACCGTTTCCGGCGAAATGTCGACATCGCCTGTCACGGCACCGATAATCTGCAAAGTGGCTTCCAATACAGAACGATCGCCGGCGCGAGCGGTGATCGTCGCACTGATGCGGCCGACGGGCATCGCCGAAGTTCCCGAGACTTCGACATTAAGACGCCCCTTCTCTGCCCCGGGTTCGGCGGGACTTTTTGCCAGATTAGCCGTTATATATGACGACGATGAAGTAAATCTAATGGTCTTGATTATTGATGGGTCTTTTACGAGCAGAGTTGCTGTCTTTGAAACAGACTGTCCCTTACGAATCTTTCCCATATCAAGGTTGTATTGTTCGAAACCAAACACGATCTCAACGAGGGCCGAGACATTCAATAACGCGCGCGGATTCCGAGAATCATTCGATTCAACGGTAATTGACTTATTCTGCCGGCCCCTTTTATGACTGGTGTCAAAGGTAACTTCGATTTTTCCTTCCCCACCCGGGGGAATATCCGTGTTTGTGAGCACGGCCGCCGTACAGCCTCACGAACCCGCAGCCCTGATCAGTCGTAAGGGCGCATCCCCGGCATTCCGTACAACAAACGTATGCGAAACCTTCGATCCCTGGGCTATGGTCCCAAAATCGTAACTTGTCTCTGGAAAATTAATTTGTGGTCCGCCGGATACATTAGTACTGTCAGTTCCCGATTTTGCGCCCGGTGTCGCAGCTCGTAATTGATTTATCGAGGCGGATTCGGACGAGCTATGCGATATATTCTGAAAAACCATCCATGCCACAACTACCGCTACGACAGCCATAAGACCGCTTATCGACCAGATGGCATAGCGCCTATGCTTGACTTGCTGTTTCGGAACGGTGGACGGCATTTGTTTGCCAATCTTTGAAGCAGTTGCGTCTGTTTGCTTAATTCTTTTCTTATTTTTTTTTGCCATATTAGTTTGACCCGTTTTCAATTCTACCGTCTTTCAGGCGAAGCTGTCTATTTCCAAATTTGGCCGCCTCCGGGCTGTGCGTGACCATAATAATGGTCATGCCTTCCGTATCGTTTAGATTCTTCAATATTTTCAGTATCTCAAGCGACAGGTTAGGATCCAAATTACCCGTCGGTTCATCCGCCAGAATCACATCGGGACTGTTGGCAAGAGCACGGGCAATCGCAACCCGTTGCTGCTGTCCCACCGAGAGTTCACGCGGCAGATGCGCCCTTCGGTCTTCAAGACCCAGCTTCTGCAGCAATCCTAAAGCCGAGGCTTGAGCGTTACCGTTTCTTTCGGCATTAAATAGCATCGGCAGCATGACATTCTCAAGCGCCGACAGGTATGGAATCAAATTGAAAGTCTGAAGAACAAAGCCGACATTTTTGTTTCTATATTCGGCCAATCTCGGCTCGGGCAATGAATACACATTCTTTTCTTCATAAGTTATAGAACCGCTGGTGGGATGATTGAGACCGCCCAGTGCAAGAAGCAGAGTTGTCTTACCCGACCCGGAGCCGCCGGTGACGGTTACAAAACTTCCCCGTTCTATCGTAAGAGATACATTATCCAGAGCGCGGATTGTCCCATGCCGGCCGGTGTATATTTTGCTCAGATTCTTGATGATATACATCGATCATACCTCCTGCATAATGACAGCAGGATCGAACCGCGATGCCCGCCGTACCGGCAAAATACTTCCCATCAAGGAAATCAGCACCGCTACAATAACTGACAGGAGCAAGTAAATCGGGACCGGTGATATCTTTAGCCCGGCAAGTTGCGGTCCCAGTATCATGGCCGAACCGGTACCCAGGATATATCCGATAATACCGCCGACAAGGCCAAGAATGACGGCTTTGGTCAGGAACATACGATATATTATCGAGCGCCGTGTGCCGACAGTGATCAAAATGCCTATCTCGCGGCGTCTTTCTTCGACATTTGCCCACATATAGTTACCGATGGTTATAGCTCCGACCAGAATAATAATTACCAGAAAAACAAGAGAGATCTTGCTCATCAGTTGATTGGTTTTAATCTGAGTGCTGACAATCTGATTGATAGTGGTTATACGGGTATCGGGAAGAATATTCCGGAGCTTGCCCAGAAGCCCGTCGGAAATGGCCGAGCAGCATCCCATGATTTCAATCGCACTCACCTGGTTACCTGTGCCCAGCGCCTGCTGAACCGTATGCAAGTGCGCATATATCCGATTATCATCGATTGTCCCTGTCTCAGGTATGACTCGAGCTACCGTGAACGATCTCCCCGACATTTCGAGGATATCATTCTCACGCAAATTCAGTCTTTGAGCAATGACACTTCCCACCAGAATATCATTGACGGCAAGAGAATCAATCGCCTTGCGTTGCAGGCGTTCATCCTGGTATCCAAATGATTGATTGGCTGAATTTTTGGGATCGCAGGCCGGGTCGAGGCCGGGTCCTATGAGTCCCGCTGTTTGCCAGATCGGTTTGGATGCCAGCTCGTTGGCCGGAAGGATGCCGGTCAGGATTACCGGTATTTCCTTTATCTTCAGGCGCCGGGTCAACTTGGGGGACAGATTGTCAACACCGGGAAGCATTGATGTCGCCAATCTCTCCACATATTCTTCCGGGAAAGTAGGCGCATCTATATCGGCCGAATAATAATCATCCACCGATGCGGCCTGCGGAAGAACCAGAATATTGGCGCCCAGGTTGTCGAGGCTGACCTTAACCGCTTTCTCGGATACCGTCGCAACCGACTGGATACCGACAATGACCGCTATGCCCAGGGTAATTCCAAGCAACGCGGAAATAAGCTGTGATTTTCTCAGCCACAGTTCTTTCCAGATGATGGTTCGCAATCTCATTATCCGACTTTCCTATTTCTTGGCCGGCGCACAGGAGGCATCGGGCTTGGCAACGGTCGATGGACAGCAGCCGCCGATCTTCTTTTTGGCAGCCGTAACTAAGTCAGCCACCTGCATCGCACCGGTATACATACCGGCAATCTGACCCTGAGCATTGGCTACTAAAGTCACCGGTTCGGCGGAAGTCATATTAACTTTCATTTCGGTCAAAAAGCCTGCTTCCGCCGGATCATCCATATTCACTTTTACTTGCACCGATTTCCCGGCCATTTGCTGGCAAGCCATGGCGCAGGCGCTGTTGACCGTTTCGACCGTATTCATGCTCTTACGGTAAGCTGTTATAAAAACAGCATTCCCCGTCGAAAGAGCCTTAATAATTTCTGCTTTCTTGGGTGAGGGAATCATCTTGACCAACTGGTCCACCGTCCCTTGCTGTGCGATCAGACCGCCCGTGATTATCCCCGTCGAGGAGGTGACCAGAATTAGAGGGACCGGCGCTCCGGACAGTCCATATTTGGACACAAAATCAATATTGGCCGGGTCGCTGCGGTCAAATTCGATTTTCACTGAACCGGGGACTCTGGCCATTGCGTTGGCGATAAGCTCGCGGGCCTGCTCAACCTGCATGGCCGTCTGGTCATACATTAGAATAAATGCCGCCTTGCCCGCACCGGCGGCGGACTCCATCTCCTGCTGCACGGAGGCAAAGGCCATGACGGCCGCAAGAATGATGATAATTGCACTGACGCTAACCTTCCGTAACATCATTACCTCCAATCGAAAATTATTTTGGAATACTATATTTTCTGCTTTTCTCTCTTCAGCAAGTAATAAGGATAAGTAATCTATTTCTCAACTGACGTCATAGAGCATATATATTTTGCCTTTGCTCATGTTATCACCGTCATTAATCAGTTCGATGAAAACAGCAGTAGTTCATGCACACTTACTGGTCGCCATGTATTTCTTGAGCATTTTCAAATCATTGCGATATGGATTGAAACCGGCGTAATTCCGTCTTAAAAAGCTTCGCAGTTCATTGACCAGGGGCGAGTTGTCAAGTCGATAATGGACCCATTTGCCATTGCGACGATCAATCACGAGTCCCAATGCTTTCATACGCGACATATGCCGGGACACCGTCGATTGCGGCAACTTCAGAACCGCCATAAGATCACAGACACATAATTCCTGATCCAGAAGCAGGATAGCGATTCGCAATCGGATTGGCTCGGCCAAACCCTTGAATAGCTCGATTGTCATCAGTTTGTCTCCTGTGTCGCGACTCCCGCAACCATGAAGTATCGGCGGCGGAAATAAAGGGCGACATTGACCAGACCAATCATCACCGGCACTTCCACCAGCGGCCCGATAACCGCCGCAAAGGCAACCCCCGAGTGAATGCCGAAAACCGCCACCGCCACCGCAATAGCCAATTCGAAATTATTAGACGCCGCCGTAAAGGACAATGTGGTTGTCCGGCCATAATCGGCGCCTGCTTTCTTGCTTAAGTAGAAACTCACAAGAAACATTAGAATGAAATAGATTAATAGCGGTATGGCAATGCGGACGACATCCATTGGAATCTTGACAATATGCTCACCCTTAAGGGAAAACATGACAATGATCGTAAAGAGAAGGGCGAGCAATGTGATCGGTGAAATCTTCGGAATGAATTTTTGATGATACCACTCTTTGTTTTTCAGATTTATAAGCGCGAATCGAGTGATAATACCGGCCAAAAACGGAATCCCCAGATAGATAAAGACACTCTTGGCGATCTGCCCGATAGTCACCTGAACCAACGCTCCCGAAAGGCCGAAAAGTGGCGGCAATTTTGTAACGAATATCCAGGCGAAAACGGAATATAAGAGAATCTGGAAAATGGAATTGAAAGCGACCAGCCCGGCGGCGTACTCCGGATCACCCGAGGCGAGATCGTTCCAAACAATCACCATGGCGATACATCGTGCCAGCCCGATCATGATCAGTCCGACCATATACTCGGGGTAGGCGGGAAGGAATATTATGGCCAGAAAGAACATCAGGATCGGCCCGATGACCCAGTTCTGAATCAGGCTCAAACCCAGAATTTTGAAATCCCGGAACACCCGCCCCATTTCCTCATAGCGCACTTTGGCCAGAGGCGGATACATCATAAGTATCAATCCGATCGCAATGGGGATATTGGTGGTACCGACGTTGAATCGATTCCAGAATGAAGGAATATCGGGGATAAGGTACCCCATGCCAACCCCGACAGCCATCCCCAAAAAGATCCAAAGGGTAAGGTAACGATCCAAAAATGAAAGTCTCTGTTTCATTTGTTGTGTCATCCCCGGTGTCTCCCCATACAATATGCTATAATTACAAAATGCTACTTTTATAGACGACTACTTTACATATCCGCTTATGCGAATATAAGAGTATATCGGCAGGCTGTCAAGCGATATTTAGCAATTCTTGCTCTTTCCTTGCCGGCGGCGGAATAGGCCTTGGCGACGACTGTCAGGAGGTAATGTAAAAACAAGCAGACCATAGCGTTAGGGGTTTGCTTCTATATTGGCAGACCAAAGATATATATCAGAGAATAATAAATTCCCACGATTATGAAAGTCACACCCGTGATACGTCGGACCCATTTTTCGATATGGCTCAATTTGTGGAAAGCCTTTCCGACTGTCTGCGCTCCGAACGCCAGAAGGAAAGCGAAGACGATTACCGGCAGGCCGGTTCCGATTCCATAAAGTGACGGTAACAGAATTTTTGAATTATGTTGTACTGCCAGAGGAATAAGGCTTCCAAAAAACAGGGCAGCGGAAACGGGGCATAAGGATAAGGCAAAGACGAAGCCTATGAAACCGGCGCCAAAGACGCCTCCCTTTTCCGCCCATTTTCGGGCTTTTTCACCGGATGACACTCCGAAACCGCCGAAGCGAATGATATCAAGAAGAAATACCCCGACAATTATTAAGAGCGGGCCAAGTATGATATTCAGATACCGCTGCAGGAAATTGGAAAGACCGGGAATGGACAGCAACCCCGCCGTGATAATGACCCCCAGAACCAAATAGGCCAGCATCCTTCCCAGTGTATAAGCCAGGCCGGAAAAGAGAATGCGGCCCGTTCTGCCGACCTGCCGCCCGATAAATGATATGGCGGCGATATTGGTGGCCAGCGGACAGGGGGAAATGGAAGTCAATATTCCCAGCCAGAGAGCCGAAACTGATGCAATCAGGATTGAATCCATCAATCGACTTTCATGAAAAGAGCGACCTCGTCACGGATATATTTCTTAAAGGCCTCTTTATCGCCAAGATGCTCCCAGACCTTTTCCAGATTTTTCCAGCGTGCCTGTTTGCCGTCATGCATATCGACCAGAACTACCGACTTGGTGTACAATTGATAATCATTGAGAAAATGATTGTTGGCCTCCTCATCAGTATTAACCACTCGCCAGACAAGACTGCTGTCTTTGAGAGCCGCGCCATAAGCGCTGTCAATGGCCTCCTTGGTATAAGACTCAATCTTAATGCAATTCGAGCAGCGGCGGATTCCATGGAAATAGTATGCCAATACCTGGTGCACCGACGGCACGGAAGCTTTTGATGAATCCGAGGTTGCCGCCGCGGGCACGACCGGTTTCCCCTCAAGTTTCGGGATTCCGGCCGTACGGCTGGAATCGGCGCCAGTCATAGCGGTCAGCGCGATAGCCAATAGTAAAATTGGTAGAACAATCAAGCTGCGTTTCATTCTTATTTTACTCCTTCGCTGATAGTTTTTAAAATCTCTGAGACTTCATGATATACGCGCCCGACATTATCGTCGGTGACCGGGGTTTTTCCTTTAATCATCCCCAGATCAGTTATTCTGATATGCTTGAAATTATTGAAACCGGCCTGGTCGAGAGTATGGGCGGCGCAGTCCAGCGGACACCCATCAATAGCCACAAGGCCGGCGGCCGACTGAGTTGATTTCATTATGCCGCTTATTCTCCCACCAATACCTGCCAGGCAATACATCGTCCCGATCTTATCGCGGGTCAGTTTGCGCGCGGCCAGGTCGGCGATCTCACCCGTGTCGGCTGCTCCGGAACAGGCAAATATCAATTTTGGCGAAATACTGCAGGCGCAGGGCTTTTCTTCGTTCATAGCGCTTATTCTCCTTATCAATCGTTCTGCACTCAGGCAAGCAGTTTCTTAATTTCCTCAACACTTGGGACCTTGCCTGTCACTTTGACCACGCCGTCCACTACCAGCGCCGGTGTCATCATCACGCCAAAGGCCATAATATCATTGATGTCGGTGACCTTCTCGAGTTGATATTCTATTCCCAGCGCCCAGGCGGCCTCTTCAGTGGCCTCGGCCAGTTTTTTGCATTTGGGGCAGCCTGTCCCCAAAATTTGCAGCTTTTTCATAACCTATATCCTCCTAAAAAATAGCGCCATAAAGTAATCCGGTAATGGTCGCCATAATAACGACAATAACCACATAAACCACGGTCTTTTTTGTTCCCATAATGCTTCGCAGGACAAGCATGCTCGGAAGCGAGAGTGCCGGCCCGGCCAGAAGAAGCGCCAGCGCCGGCCCTTTCCCCATACCGCTGCCGATCAATCCCTGTAGAATCGGCACTTCGGTAAGGGTTGCGAAATACATAAAAGCCCCGACTATCGAGGCAAAGAAATTGGCCCAGACCGAATTTCCGCCGACCGATGCACTAATCCATGAGGAGGGTATCAGACCCTCTTGACCGGGACGCCCCAGAAAGGCGCCGGAGAGAAGAACGCCGATAAGAAGCAGCGGCATGATCTGTTTGGTGTACCCCCAGGTGGCATCAAACCAGTCGCGGCTTTCTCCCTGCGAAGTGGAAGTGATAACCGAAAGCCCGATTACCGCGGCCGCAAATGGTATCATCGGCTGATCCCGAAATATTATCGCCAGAATAGCCGCAGGAGCAACCGTAAGAAGCACTTTCCACCAGTGCAATTTAAACCAGACAATCAGGACCAGCCCAAGAATCAGAGCAAGTACCGCTGTTATTATCCATTTGATGTTATAGACCATATAGTACAGCCCGGTCTGCAATTCTCCTTTGCCCCAGTTGGCGAAAACCAGAATTCCGACCAGCAGGGCAAAATAGACGGCGGTTCTCCAGAGCGCGCGGGATTTTATATCCGGCGGCAGCGCTGTCTGATTATTGACTCTTTGCGCCTCCTCTTTACGAAATATGAAGTGCATCAGAAGGCCAATGATAATACTGAATGAAATCGCGCCGACCGCGCGGGCAATGCCGATTTCAAGCCCCAACACACGGGCCGTAAGAACTATCGCCAGCACATTAATAGCCGGGCCGGAATAGAGAAAGGCAGTGGCCGGCCCCAGGCCGGCGCCCATCTTATATATGCCGGCAAAGAGGGGAAGTACCGTGCAGGAGCAGACCGCCAGAATGGTTCCGGAAACCGAGGCCACCCCGTACGCCAGAACCTTATTGGCTTTGGCACCGAGGTATTTCATGACCGAGGCCTGACTGACAAAGACCGAAATCGCCCCGGCGATAAAAAAAGCCGGTATCAAACAGAGGAGCACATGCTCCCGGGCGTACCATTTGGTCAGATAAAGTGCTTCCTTTATCGCATTATCAAAGCGGATAGAGCCGACCGGCAGATAGAAGCAAACCAAAAAGAGGGCGATAATTATTGTCAACGGTTTCCATTCTCTTTTCCATTCCATATTTATGCTTCCCTTATCTTGCTGAGAACATTTTGCTTATCATGGCAATTGTGGACGAGAAATTTGCCATGACAGTCGTTTGAATCCTGCCTATCATTTTACCAATGCCGATCGTTCCTCGGCGGAGGTTTTCAAAACCGACTCGACACAGCCGAAGAAGTTCAGGATACAGGGGACTTTCAGACTGTAATAGACTTGCGCTCCCCGTTTCTCATCGCGGACGATTCCAGCAGTCTTGAGGACCGACAAATGTTTTGAGACAGTAGAAACATCGGCGCCGATTTTTTCGGTCAGTTCGTTGACACATCGCTCATTTCGGGTAAGCTCCTCGATGATGAAAAGGCGGGTCGGGTGGGCCATCGCTTTTATGATTTCAGCGCGGGCTTCCAGCCGCGCCTGGGTTTTAATATCCAATCTCTACTCCTTCTTCAATTTATCGGGCCTGCCCGGCCAGGCGGGCAAAACCTGAGCGGTATTTTCCAAAACCATTGGTCATTTTACCAATTGGCCAATATATTTCTTATACAAAATTTGTCAAGGAATGGTTGAATTTTTTCTTAAATCAGATGCTGTAACTCAGCCACCGTGCTGGACAGGAATGACTTACCGCCCCTTGCGGCGATGGCTCATGAAATCCCAGAATAAGTAATCGCCGAGATTATCGGCGGAGGCGAAATATGCGCGGCCGCGGTTTAATTCGGTCAATTTGCGCACAAACTCCTGCAGGTAGGGGTCATCGGTAATCATAAAGGTAGTGATAGTAATTTTTTTCTTGCGGCAAATGACCGCCTCATCGAGGGTGCGATTGACAATCATCGGGTCGAGACCGATCGGATTCTTGTAGGGGCGGCCGTTCCTTTTGACAATCATCGATGGTTTGCCGTCGGTGATCATGAAAATCTGCTTGTTGGGGGATTTCTTGCGGAGAAGAATCTGCCGGGCCATCTGAAGACCGGCTTTGGTGTTGGTATGGTACGGCCCGACCCCGATATAAGGCAGATCCTTTATTTGTATTTCGTGTGCATTGTCGCCAAAGAGAACGATGTTGAGACTATCCTTGGGGAATTTGGTCAGAATTAATTCCGTGAAAGCCATCGCCACCTGCTTGGCGGGGGTGATACGATCCTCGCCGTAGAGTATCATCGAGTGGGAAATATCAATCAGGATGACAGTGGAACAGTTTGTGGTTTTCGAAGTATCGAATACTTCCAGATCGTCCTCATGCATTTCCATCCCCAGCGAGCCGGTGCGGGAGATGGTGTTGAGCAGCGAGCCGCGCAAGTCGATGTTGAGAAAGTCATCACCGAAATCGAACGGCTTCTTCTCGGGCAAGATCTCCTCGGAATATCCGCCGCCGAGCGGCGCAGGATGATTGCCGATACCGGAAGCTTTGAGCTTCTCGAATATCCGGTCAAAAGCATCTTTGCGCAACCCCCGCTCGCCTTTACGTGTCAGGGAAGCGCCGTCTCTCTGCATGGCGATAATTTTGCTGTTGAGGAGCTCTTTCTTGAATTCCTCAAGGTCGAAATCCTCGGGGAGGTACCCCATCTGCTGCAGTTTTTCCATCAGTTTCAGGGCCATTTCGACATTGCCGTTCACCTGCAGAAGGAGATAGTTGAAAATCGCCAGAAGATCTTTCATGTTCTTGATCTTCTGGAAAAGAGAATCATTCCATCCGGAATATATAAACCGCATCTAACTCCTCAGAATATTTTCGATCATATCGGCATAGATGAAACGGTTGTCAGGCGATTCTTTGGCGATGATATTGGAACGGTGCAATCCCTCGAGAATCAGTTCCATAGCCAGATAAATCTCGCGCGGATCCTTGGACGGGAAAAATCGTTCGGCGATTTTTTCCAGTCCGACTATCTGCGAAAGGCGGCGCTTATATTCATCGTACGGTATCTCATCGGAGATTTCCAATCGCTTTCCGGTCGAGAAGAAGTCGATGACCGGCTCATAGATATTTTCCTCATCGGGCCGGGCATCGAGATTAACTTTCTCCCTGCGCGGCGCGGGGAAATATCGGGCGAAGGTGGTTTTAATCGCCTCGCCGATAAGGTTCACGGCCAGAATGGCCGGCCCCTCCAGTTCTCCCTCGTAAACCAGTTCCACTTTTCCGGCAATGGATGATATGACCGAGAAGAGGTCGCAGATACGGGGAATATGATCGTGGTCGTTATTAAGCGCCGCTCGCCGCTCGATATTGGAAATGAGGTTTTCATAAGCGGAAATGGAGAGCCGGGCCGATACCCCTGAAGACTGGTCGACATATTCGCTGGCGCGGGCCTCGAAAGAGATTTGCTCGATGATATCCCGAATGATTTCGGGAATGAATATTTTGGAGCCACGGTCGACCCAGGCCTCCTGACGGGTGATCGACTTGGCTTCTTCAAGAGTATTCGGGTAATGGGTATTTATCTGCGAGGCGATCCGGTCTTTGAGGGGGGTGATAATATTGCCGCGATTGGTGTAATCCTCCGGGTTGGCGGTAAATACCAGAAGCATATCAAGCGGCACCCTTATCGGGAAGCCGCGGATCTGAAGGTCATTCTCCTCGAGAATATTGAGGAGCGAAACCTGGATACGGGGTTGCAGGTCGGGAAGTTCGTTGATGGCGAAAATGCCGCGATTGGTGCGGGGGATTATGCCCCAGTGAATCGCCTCCTCATCGGAGAGGTCGAGCTTTTCGCGTACCGCCTTGATCGGGTCGATATCACCAATGAGGTCGGCCACCGATACATCGGGCGTGGCCAGTTTCTCATGATACCGTTCGCTGCGATGCAGCCATTCGATTTCCAGCTCATCGCCGGCCTCGGCCGCCAGCTTCTTATACCGCTCGGAGATGGGGGCAAACGGATTTTCGTTCAATTTGCTCCCCTTGATAATTGGAAGGTAATCATCCAAAAGCTCCACCAGCTGGCGGAGAATTCTGGTCTTGGCCTGTCCCCGCAAGCCAAGGAGGATAAAATCATGTTTGGAAAGAACGGCATTCTCCAGCTGCGGCAGGACGGTTCGGTCGTAGCCGATTATTCCGGGAAAACGTTTTTTCCCCGATTTTATCGAGGTCAGGAGATTCTTGCGCAATTCATCCCTGGTGGAGTGGGAGATATATCCGGAGCTTTTCAATCCCCCCAGCGTTTTGGGCAATTTCATATATTCCTTTCGGTCATTTTCAAATTATACGTATGGAATGAAACAACGGTTTACCCCTTAAAGTTCATTGGCGGCCGCTTTGACCTGAAGCGAGGTATCTATATGATTTCGATTGACTTGCCCTCCCGGATTAATATAATTGCCATAATATATTCAGAGTTCGAGTCGAATTTCAGATGGGAGTCACAGATGGAGATTAAGAAATACACCGAGGCCAACCGGGTTGCCTGGAATGAGGCTACCCCATATCATATGAGAGCCAAGAGAGATGAATGGTACAGAGCATTTGCGCGGCCGGGATATTCCTGCCTCGATGCGGTCGTGACCGGAGTATTGAATGAAATGGATGTCGCGGGCCGGGATATCGCGCAGCCGGGGTGCAACAACGGCCGGGAGCTGGTTTCGCTGAAAAATATGGGTGGGCGAAAGTGTGTCGGGTTTGATATTTGCGATGCCGTCATAGAGGAGGCGCGTCAACTGGCCGCCCATGCCAAAGCCGATTGCGAATTTGTCCGCACCGATATCTATGATATTCCGGACAAATACAACGACTCCTTCGACCTGATCTATATGTCCATAGGTTTTCTGACCTGGCTTCCGGATCTGGCCTGTTTCATGGAAAGAGCCGCCCGCCTTCTCCGCAAGGAGGGAATCATGCTGATTTATGATACACACCCCTTTCTGCATATGTTCGATTGTGACAAGAAAGATGATCCGCTTAAAGTAAGAGAGTCATATTTTAAGGATGATCCATGGGAAGACTATGGCAGTCTCGATTATTACGGACTGACACCGTACAATGGCACCGTTAATTACAACTTTGCGCATAAGCTTTCGGATATTATCAACGGCTTTCTGAGGAACAGGCTGCGGATTGTCCGCTTTGAGGAATACGAGCATGATATATCGGTTTGTTATGAATATATGGAGAAGACAGCCATGCGCCTGCCGCTCAGTCTTCTCATTGCGGGGAAAAAGGAATAGGGGGTCTGATGAATCAAACCCCTATTTTTTGAATCGCAACAGTCGCGTGATATTGAACCCCAGCCGCCATTCGCTGCTCCTGAATTCGTAATCGGTTCCGGCCAGGTACTGCGAGGGATTGAGCCAGATACTGTTGGTCAGGACGATTTTGAAAAAATGCCCGCCGGTGTTGAACTCCACTCCGAATGCGGCGGGCGTATATTTCCGGTGATAGCCGTCCACTACCGGCGACCACTCGGCCAGCACCCCCACAATCGAGTTCAAATAATACTCCAGATAAGTCCCGATAATTACCGAATGCCTGGTGTCGGTGCTGTATATATCGCTGTTCTGCAAATACGACGGCACCAGCCCGATGCCGAAATTTTTCTTTATCATGGTGTTGATTATCATCTGGCCGTAGTACTGGAAGTTGCGGGAATCGCCGGTGCTTCGCCCTTCGACATAAACCTCGCGGTTCCAGGCGGCGCCCGCCTGCAGGGCAACGACAATCGGGAAATCGGCGCTTCTAAGCTGCAGCAGTTTGTATTTAATACGCCAGTCGTTGTTGTCCTCGGCGTTGCTGATAGCGGCGGTGAGTACCATTTTATTGGTCAGGGCATATCCCAGCGCGAGGCGCATGTTGATCGGGCCATCGAGCCCCCAGAGATAATTGGAACCTTTTGAAACCGGCGGTGAAAAACGATGCGATATTTCAAACTCCAGGTCACCTTTTTGCAGAGTCTCGGTGGTTGGAAGGCTGACCAAATGACTGGAGCGGAAAAGCTCCAGGTCAAGTTTAACCGGCGCCTCGGTCCGTGTCCAGTGGCTTTGCTCGGTCTGCGCACTGCCCAACGGTGCCAGTAGAAGGAAAATGGCCAACGCAATAATGATATGCTTCACAACGCCTCCTATTTTTTATTTTCCATTGTCTTAACATAAAAATCCAGGCGAACAATCTGCGTATCGCTTAGCTTCATGAACATCAAAGAGGGAATTTTAATATTGAAATCGGACAGCTTGACCTGGAATTCGGTGGTAATATGGTACAGGGGACTCTGAGGAGTCACACTGGCGGTGATGGTCAGCGGTTTCTCTATCCCGTGGATATAGAACTTGCCCGAGGCCGTGATCAAAAAACCGCCCTGGGGTCCCTTTTCCACTTTGTCCAGTTTCCCGGCAAAATGGGTATAGGGAAATTTGCTTGTTTCGAGATAGTTTTCGCGCATATGGCGGTTGCGCAGTCCGATTCCGGTATCGAGGCCCTCCAGCGCCACCTCGAAATAGAGTTCGCTCTTGTCGCAATTCTGCCCTTCCTTAAGTCCTTCCCCTTCGGCTATGACATAACCATCGATGCGGTCGGTCACTCCTTCGAAATTATCCAGCGTAGCGTGTGATATGAATTTGACCAGGTTCTTCCGGGTCTTGTCAATGTGACACTCCTCGGCTGGCGCAAAACCGAAGACCAGAAGGAGCGACGTTATTGTCAGGAGAAGCTTTTTCATGATTGTTTACCAGCCTGATTAATTGTTCAGGGCCCCTTTCGAGATCCAGTTCTTGATATTCTGAATTTCGATGTTGGTCAAAGGGGGTTGCCCGAGAGGCATCCTGTCCCCCGTCGATTGGGTGCCGGAAACTTTGTCGACCAGATAACTCTGCGCCGTATCGCTCGGCATGACCAGCTTTTTGGCCGCATTTTCGGAAGAGGTGACATTTACTAATTTGAGGTAGGAGCTATCGGGAGTGAGAATCAGGCCCAACAGATGGCTGCCGACATCATGACATCCGGCCGTGGTACAGCCGCGGTTGTCAAAAATCTTTTGAATGTCTTGCGAAAATGACGGGTTTTCTTTGGTGGATGAGCCCCTCGGATTGATCACAAAATTATTGCCTCCGCAACCAAGACCGGCCAGGACCAGCAGCGTCATTATCAAGTAGAAGAGTTTCGTTCTCACAGGCATTCGGGACCTCCTGAACTTAATATTATGGCCGGGGCAACGCCCGGATTAGGTGCCAAAATAGACTGACAATATATACGTTTACAATTAAAAAAAATAAATATGTTTCCGGCAGCTCGCCCATAAATTATGGGCGGGGATGAATTTGACAATTTCTCCCCTCCCCGTCTGAAAACTACGGCAGTTACGGGCAAACAGGCGGCGTTCCAGCCTGATAGAGAAATTTGATCAGGTATGTTACATCCTGGATGTTTAGCGGATTAAATCCATTGACATTAGCCTCATCAAGACAAGGCGGCGGCGGACCTGCCTGATATAAGAATTTTATCATATATGTCACATCCTGAATATTGACCAGACCGTTATTGTTGGCATCACCGGGAAGATCGCAGCAGCTGGCCGAGGCGGCGGCCACGGAAGTTGTATAAATGAAATCCCCCGTGGTAGTAAAATTCCCATTGGCGGCATTGCCGGCGACATAGAAAGTAATAGTGTGAACACTTACCGCCGGGGCTTTCCAGTCGAAATTCCAGCTGACCGGGCCGTCAAGTGTGTTGTTGAAAGTACCGGTTGTGGTTTGTTTCACGTAATCGCGGGCCGGAGCCGCGTTATCCGAAAGCTGCGTGTTGACGATGTCAGTCGAAGTGAATTGACCCGCACCTTTTGCGGCCGCATCGACTGCGGTCAACTCAAAACCCCAACGTTTCTGTGCGGCATTCTGGATTGTGGCAGTAAGAGTATAAGTCTGGCGCAAGTTGTATTGTGCCGGAACGCCGATTATGGTCAGGCTGCCGGTTCCGACAGCGGTGCCGTGGCAGTCACGACAGGTGGTCTCACTGGGGGCGCCGGTATGGGCATCGGGCGGGCCCGCAGAATAACCGGCAACCAGAATAGGCAGAAGCACGATCACCCCAAAAACGAGGAATCCGATAAAATATCTTTTTCGTTTAAGCTGGGTCATACGACCTCCTGAAACAAGAATGATAATATTATTGATAATAATTTACCATTATAGACCATCCTTGTCAAGGATTAAATTTCTTTACATCCCAGGATTCGGGCCAGTGGTGCGGGTTTGCTGAAATAGTAAAGAGGCGGCATCGCTTGATGCCGCCTCCAAGATAACAAGTTGCGGGTCCTAATTGACCATGGTCTCGAGCGAGTACCGTTTCAGTTTCGCCCGCAGGGTCGATTCGTGGATGGAAAGGATCCGCGCCGCCTCGGATTTGTTTCCGCCGGCGGCAATCAAGGCCTCGACCAGCAACCTCTTTTCGAATTGCTCTACCTGCTCGAAGAGGGAATTGGTCTTTTCATCACGTTTCTCTTCGAAGAAGGTTCGAGCCAGCTCGGTGATGGAGCCGTCGCGGGCCAGGGATGAAAGAACCGACAGCTGTTTGACTTTGTTTTCCAGCTGGCGAATATTTCCCGGCCAGTCGAAGCTGATAAACTGTTTGACCAGTTCGGGATTCGGTTTCTCGCCTTCCAAAAGAAGGCCGGCTCTGGACATGAATAATTCCAGAAGACCGGGTATGTCCTCTTTCCGCTCGCGTAGCGGCGGCAATTCAAAAGTTATACCGGCCAGCCGGTAATAGAGGTCGAGGCGGAACTGCCCATTTTTGACCATTTCGTACAGATCACGATTGGTGGCCGCCACGACAATGACATTGATTGGCACTTCCTCTGAGGTACCGAGCGGACGGAGCTTCTTATTCTCCAGAACACTCAGGAGTTTTGCCTGAAGGCCAAGCGGGAGTTCGCCTATTTCATCAAGCAAGAGGACGCCATTATTGGCCGCCAGGAATAATCCCTTCTTATCCTGGTCGGCTCCGGTAAAAGCTCCTTTTTTGTAACCGAAAAGCTCCGATTCAATCAGGTTCTCGGGCATAGCGGCGCAGTTTATGGCCAGATACGGCCTTCCGGGGCGCGAAATGGAATGGAAATAGCGGGCCATGTAATCTTTGCCCGTTCCGGTCTCGCCGGTGAGCAGAATGGGGAGATCGGAATTTCTGAGAAGGTACAGCTGGGAGATTATTTTGGCCATGCGCCGATTCCGGGTAGGGAAATCAGTCTCAGAGGATTTGGCCGCCTCAGTCTTGGTTGCGGCGCGGTCGGTACCGATTTCGATTTCGCTGATTTGTCTCTGCATCTCGATAACCCGGGTGTCCATGCCGCAGCTGCCGTAAAGTTCCTCGGCGCGGCAGAGGTACATAGTCCTTCGGCCGGCATCATAGAGCGCCGATTGCCCCATCGCGTCGAGCGTTTCGGCGAGCTCAGGTTTGGACTTATGTTCCTCGAGAATATCCAGCGAATGGCCATAAGCCTCGATCGCTTTCTGCTTCTGTCCCATCCGGTCGAAGCAAAGAGCGATAAGGCGGTGCAGGGCGCCGATTTCGATGGCATCATCGAGTCTCTTCATGAGAAGCATGGTCTGGTTGGCCAGAGTCAGGGCTTTGCGGTAGTTTCCCTGGGCGGCGGTCAGCTCGGCCATGAGACGGAGCGGCCGGGCCGGCAGAAGCGAATCGGCGGCCACTTTCCGGCCAAGTGTGGCGGCATCAGTCAGCATCTGCTCGGCGGCTTCGTACTGTCCGGAACGGAGGGCCAATTCGCCGGTGTAGGTCAGATAAATGGCTCGCTCTTTATCCAGCTTATTGCGGTCGATATGACCGAGCGCCTGTTCCAGTGCCTCCTGAGCATCATCGAAACGATACTGCCGGATAAAGATATATCCCAGCGAAAGGTACGCCCGGGCCAATTCGACGGCATCGTTGAACTCGGCGGACAATTCAATATTGAGCCGCACATTTTCCCGAGCGGCGTCGAGCTTGCCCAGGAAAGTATATACACGGCCGATATTGCCAAACAGATAGGCCAGTTTTCTTTTGTCATTTTCCTTCCGGGCGGCTTCAACGGCTTCCAGAAGGTATCCCAGCGAAGCATCAAGGTCGCCCTTGCGGAAGAGGATACCGGCCAGGAGGTTGAGGGCATCGCCGGAACGGGCAATATCATCATTTCTGCGGAATATTGATTCAGCGTCACGGAAAGCTTTTTCGGCTTCCCCGTATTGCCCCATTTCCCTTAAGATGACTCCCAGAACCATAAAACATTCGCCCAATTCGGCGCCATCGCTGACATTGCGCGAAATGATGTTGATGGAGATTCTGATCATGGGAAGGGCTTTGGAATAATCACGGGATGAGCCATAAGCTTTAGCACCGAGACGCATCAGGATTCCGCTCTCGAGGTCGGACTGATCTTTCCAGGCGTTCTGGATCGATTCGAAATACCTGACCGCTTCCTTATGGTCATTGCGGTCAATTAGGTTCATCAGGTATTTCCGACAGCTCAAGCGGTAATCCAGGTCTGCGGTAAAGATCTGACTCATCTTAGTTTCCTCTATACGTGGTTGCCTGGTTGACTGCTGAGTTTGAGGGATTCGGCTCGGAAGGCAGCCGATAAGTTCGCGATAAACCGCCGTTGCCCCGAACCAGGGGGATATCGTTCCGGGTATTCAAATAAGGGAGAATCTGGAAGAAGTTCATCAACGACAGTGGATTTCCAATCTGGATTATGAAAATGCTGCTGGTCCCGCCGCCGCCCGGCTGGTAAACCTCGCCGCCCCAGGGATGCTCATCACTTCCCTCATTCACGCCCATTTCGTTCCTGATCGGATTGACGTAGGCGAAGGCCGATGTCATCATGGCTAAGGCCACAAAAAACACCAGAATTGCGCACAATTTTCTCTTTTTCATTTTACCAACTCCTTGGTTAAAGAAACAGCTATTTGGATATTTATCATATTCCTATCAAAAGTACGGATGGTGAAGGTAAGGCGGATAAGGAGGTCAGGATCCTATCTCAATAAAAATATAGCAATGACCAATCCTTTTGTCAAGAGAAATTGTTACCCTGCACAATCTTATCTATTGCCTTGCCTCCACAGAGCCGCATGCTCCTTTCCCGAACCGAATAAGCGAAATTACTGTCTTACTTTAAGATAAGGACAACCCCTGACAATACTTGACATATTGAGTCGGTTCCGACATATTATTATTTTAAAGGGAACCTGACAGCGGCGACAGCAGAATGAGAGTTTCTTGTCTGTGGCTCTAAAGGAGATAGAATGTCGAAAAATTTTGCCATGACCGGGGTGGCCGGATATGTGGCTCCACGCCATTTGAAAGCGATAAAAGAAACCGGCAACCGACTCATTGCCGCGGTTGATCCGAACGATTCGGTCGGTATTCTGGATGGATATTTCAAGGATGTTCGCTTTTTCACCGAATTTGAGCGATTCGACCGTCATGTGGAAAGGCTTCGCCGCCAGAAAGAAGAAGAACGGATTCATTATGTCAGCATTTGCTCCCCGAACTATCTTCATGATGCCCATGCCCGTTTTGCCCTGCGTGTCGGCGCCGATGTCATCTGCGAAAAACCGGTTGTCCTCAACCCCTGGAATATCGATGCCCTTCAGGAACTGGAGGAAGAAAGCGGCCACCGGGTCTTTACGGTACTGCAATTGCGCGTGCATCCGGCGCTGGTAGCCCTGAAAGAAAAGCTTCAGAAAGAAAAATCCACCCGTCAGAAAGACATTTGCCTGACTTATATCACGACCCGCGGCCCCTGGTATCTGGTTTCCTGGAAAGGACAGGCGGATCGTTCCGGCGGCCTGGCCACCAATATCGGTATACATTTCTTCGATCTTTTGATATGGCTGTTTGGAGACGTGGTTGGAAGCGAAGTGCATGTCGCCAATCCGCTCAAGACGGCCGGGTTCTTGGAACTGAAAAACGCCCGGGTGAAATGGTTTCTTTCCATCGACAATGAGGACCTTCCCGCGCCGGTAAAAGAGAAGGGAAAGCGGACCTATCGGTCGATAACCATTGATGGGGAAGAGGTGGAATTTTCGGAAGGATTCACCGATTTGCATACCATCATTTATAGCGAGACTCTGGCCGGGCGGGGGTTCGGCCTGCAGGAGGCGCGCCCCTCGGTTGCTCTGGCACATGATATCCGTGAGGCGGCCGCAATCGGTACTACTTCCGAGGCGCACCCGCTGGCAATGAAATCAAAGTGAATTGATTCAATCGATTCTTAATAAAGAGTGCCCTTTTTGATCCGGTCTGTGACCGGAGCAAAAGGGGCTTTATATTTTCAATGTAACTTCAATCGACGATAAATAGCTTTGCCCCGGTGCGGGTGAAGGAACGGTGCGGATTGATTGAATCGTCCTGAGTCTGATAACTCATCCCCGGCGTCAGCACCGAGCGGGTGCCGTCTTTGAGTTCATTAATCAACTCTCCCTCCAGCACCAGCACCACATGCCCGCGCGGGCACCAGTGGTCGGCCAGATATCCGGGTGAGTAATCGACTATCCGCACCCGGAGATTCCCCTGCTCGAAAGTATGCCAGTAGGCGACCCCGCTTTCACCCTTATGTTCGGTGGGCGCAATCTGGTTCAAGTTGGTTACGGTATAAGGAACATTTTCAATCTTCATATTTTCCTTTCGCCAGAGGTCTGGATAATAGAGAGTGAATTGTCCGGACCCAAAGGGATTCCGCTCCGCCGTATCAGTAACTGGTCGGCTCGAGTTTTACTTTACCCCGGAAGATGCGATAGACCACGATCGTATATGAAAGAACCAGCGGCATTCCGATAACGGCGATAATCAGCATTATTTCGAGCGTCCGTGCCGATGAAGCCGCATTGTAAATATCCAGGCTGTTTTCAGGAGAAGGGCGGGAGTAGATCATGTAAGGATACATGCCGATGCCGAAGAGGGCAAGAAGGGCCAGCATTGAAGCGCACGAAGAGAGAAAGGCGCGGAAATCGCGACGGTGATGTATCTCACGGGGGATATTCGCAATGGCCAGCATGTTCAGAATCGGCACGACAAACAGGACCGGATGACCAATGATATATTCGGTCATGTGCGGAACATATAGAAGAGTGGCAACGGTCGTGCTGAGATAGCAAATGACAAAGAAAATTATGGCATTATTCACCCAGGGGCGGGCTTTTTCGTGAAGCGCCCCCTCGGTTTTGAGTACGACATAGATGGAGCCGTGCATAATGAATAAAGCCAGGGTCGTTATGCCGACCATAAGAGAATAGGGATTCAGCAAGGTCAGGAAGGTTCCCGCGAATTCATGTTCGGCATCGAGCGGTACGCCCCAGGCGATATTACCCAGCGCGACGCCGATAAGAAACGAGGCCGTAATGCTGCTGGCGCTGAAAGAGATATCCCAGAGGCGGCGCCACCAGAGCATCGGCTGTTTGCTGCGGAACTCGATGGCGACGGCGCGGAAGATAAGAGCGAAGAGGACGAACATCAGGGCCAGGTAAAATCCGGAGAAGGCGGTCGCGTACACAATCGGAAAAGCCGCAAAAAGCGCCCCGCCGCCGGTCACCAGCCAAACCTCGTTACCATCCCAGACCGGCCCGATGGAGTTAATCATGAGCCGGCGTTCCTCATCGGTTCGCGTGAACAGGTGCAGTGCTCCCACGCCCAGATCAAAACCGTCAAGAATGGCATATCCGGTGAAAAGTACCCCTACCAACATGAACCAAATCGAATTGAGGTCGAATGTAAAATTCATGCGCGATGTTCCTCCGAAATAATCCCATCTTCAGAAGGGCCTTGCCGGATTTTCTCGTTAAGCAAATAGACAAACAGGGCCAACAGGAAAATATATATAACGACAAACATGACCAGTGAGGTGATCACCTCGCCGGAACTGATCGATTTTGAGAAGGCTTCTGAGGTCAGGAGATGATTATAAACAATGTATGGTTGACGCCCGACCTCGGCCGAAAACCAACCGAGCTGGTTGGATATCTGCGGCCCCAGAACCGAAAAAACCAGAATCCAGAGATACCATTTGAGATTGAATAGCCATCTGCGCCACCAGAAAAAGAGGCCGCCCAAGGAAAGGGCAATCAGCGCCATGCCGATGGCCACCATGCCGTGATAGGTCTGGAAAACAAAATTGACCGGCGGACGTTTATCGGGGGGGAATGCCCGTAGGCCGGTGACCGGTCTTTCGAAATCACCGTGCACGAGGTAACTCAATAATCCCGGTATCTTGACTCCCATCAGAACTTTTTCTTCTTTCTCATTGACCCATCCAAAAAGGTAAAGAGGCGCCGCAGCCGATTCGGCGTAATGGGCCTCAAAGGCGGCCAGTTTGGCCGGCTGGGTCACGCTGATCCCCTGCGCGCTGGAATGACCGGTCACCAGTTGCATGACCGAGGCAACCGCCGCCACTATCAGAGCAATCTTTATGGAGGTCTTGGCGAAATCCTGATGCTTTTTCCTGAGCAGGTAAAAGGCACTGACGCTCAGAATAAAAAACGCTCCGGCCTGCCAGGCACCCATGAATGTATGGCTGATGCGGTCGACAGATGACGGGTTAAGAACCATCTGCCAGAAATCGACAATCTCGGCGCGGGCGTTCAGCCCCTGACCGACAATATGGTGTCCCGCCGGCGTCTGCTGCCAGGAATTGGCCACCACAATCCAGATGGCGCTGAAATGCGCCCCGAGCGCTACCATAATGGTTGAAAAGAAGTGGAATCGCGGACTAACCTTATTCCATCCGAAAAGAAGTATGGCCAGGAAACCCGATTCGAGGAAAAAGGCAAAAATCCCCTCGGCCGCCAGCGCGCTCCCGAAAACGTCACCGACATATCGGGAATAGGCCGACCAGTTGGTGCCGAATTGAAATTCCATGACGATCCCGGTGGCGACCCCGATGGCAAAGATAAGGCCGAATATTCGGACCCAGAAACGGGCCATCAGGTGATATAGGGGATTCTTGGTCTTAAGGTACAATCCCTCCATAATGACCAGAATAAGGCCCAGCCCGATACTTAACGGCGGGAAAATATAGTGGAAAGCGATCGTCAATCCGAATTGCAATCGGGAGAGCGTCAAGACATCCATTCTACCGCCTTCACATTCAGTTCAGAAGCTTATGCGATAGGAAATATGGATGCTGGACTATCACAATGCAAAGGAATTCTTAAGTTGATTCAGATAAAAAATATTAATTTTATATTTAATAAACCCAATATTGCCTATTGAGATTACTTCCTTTTCGGCTTCTTCTTTTTCTTCTTCTTGGGAGGAACTCCTAAAAGAACATGTATAATCTTATCGAAGTCATTATTTTTATTCATTATCATTTATCACTTTCAGATTTGGCCGTTCAAGTTGGCACATGCCAGCAAGGTTTATAAAACCAACTTGCTCCTGCCGACATGCATTAGGTATTTTCCCCCGGCCAAAACCCTCGCTGGCAACAACTAGGCAACCTTGTGAATGGGTAGATGAGCAGATTTTGGCATATGCGATAACATATGGGTCAGCGCGTTCTTGCGATAATTTTGCTCTCGGCTTTGACATTCTTGGATATTTTTCTGCAATACGCGCAGCTTCTTTTAGGAATTGTTCTGTCTCTTTTATGCATAGATTTTTACGATACGATTTTATTCTTGCAATGGCTGCCGGGTATTCTAAACTAAAGTCTTCTAATTCATCAAATACAGCAGGAACAACTTTCAATCTATTTTCGCACTGCAGCATCTCAATAATATGCCATATTTCGTTTTCTGGTGGCAGCGGACAAATATCTATCAAACTGGACGTATCAATTACGTAGCAGAGATTACTCGCCCCCAACATATTGGCCCCTATATTCATTAATTCTGTTTTGGAATTCGGTCCAATATTTTGGAGTCTTCCTTACCAATTCATATGCTTCAAATTTCGATATGGCTTCTTTTTGTAATGCTCGGAAAACTATATCAATATATCGTATACCGTATTTTCTTATGGTCTTATCTAAATGATGAATGTACCCACCGCTACCCTTTTGAGGACGATATTTAGGCAATTTTCTTTTCCATTGATCATAATATCCTTTTGGTGCATATTGCAATTCTTCAAGTCTTAAAATAAAACTCAGCAAACTAACTTTCAATTTTCTCGCACCACCCCTTAATTGATATTCCAACCATTCTTTTCTGACGTTATCTGGCGGTAATTCGATGACTTCTTTTAAGGCCGCAATAGGCATTAGAATCTCAGCGGCGAATCTGTTACAGACTGCTTCGGTCTTGTTATTCCTTTCTTGCAAACATATGCCCGCGTCTCTTATCAAGATATGTGCATATTCATGAAATAATGTGAATATTTTTGGGGGATAAGTTCTTTCACTATCATTTATGGCGATAGCGGGCAAACCATTTGCCTCCAATATTGAAAAACCCCTGCATTCCTCGATAGGTGCCTTAAATAAATAGACAAATATACCAAGTGATTCGATACGGGCCCGCCAAAATTTGAAAGCTTCTATCTCGTTTTTCCATTCTATTTGTTCGTTGATAGATACACCTAGTCTATTCCGCTCTCTTTGGGCAATATTAACGACTTCATTTTTGAATTCAGTTAGAGTATAATTTGATAAATTCGGATATTGAAATATTTCACGGTTCTCCAATACAATATCTTCTATATCTTCGTGCTGATTCCTAACATCTCGCATAGCCAAAATTGTTTCATGGCTCAATTCGGCTGGCCTGCCATCGAGTGTCCTAAATTCCTTTGGTCTTTTTTCCGGCTCTATAGGTTCATCAAATAGCAAGCAAAGTAAAGTTACCCCATATAACTGGGCCATCTTTTGCAGTTTTGTTTTATTCGGTCTATCAAGTCCCGTTTCATAGCCGCGCAATTCAGTGTCATTCCAACTTAATTGATGCGCCGCTTCAGGTATACTGAGATTACTCTCTTCCCGAGCCCAAATTAAGACCTCTGGATTCACTGGCATTTTTGACATAGTAAGTCCCTGTTCATTAAACGTTTGCCTTCAATTCCCGTTAATGCAAACATGGTTCTTTGGGGCGTATTTCCAATCTATATCCCCAGCTACGCCCAATGCGCCTTTGTAATAATTATAACCTCAATAGTCTTCATCGCCGTGTCCGGTCTTATTGTCATCATCGTATTGATTAAGGAAGTTCGGATCTTTTATTGCTTCTTTTATTTTATGTGACAAGAACCACGCCGTCTTATAAGTTATACCCAGCATCCGATGTAAATGACTACTGCTAATATATTTTTCCGATACGCTTATAAGATAGATAGCCAGCAACAATTTATGCAAGGGGATTCTACTTCTTTCAAATAGCGTGCCGACTGTAACAGTGAATTGCTTCCGACAATCCCCGCATTTATATAATCCAGCCCTTGTTTTTCCACCGGTCAATTTGTATATATTCTTGCAGTAACCACAATGGGGACAAATAGTTCCATGGGGCCATCTCACTTTTTCAAGATAATTGCGGGCTTCTACTGCATCGTTGAAATATGGTTCGGAGAGAATTAGTTTGACCATTTTTTCCTTCTCCGCGGTTTCTTATCCCTTCTGGAATAAATTTAATATATTGTTATGGGTTTGTCAAGTATATAATCAACTGCATTAGATGTCGCATGAGCCCTACTCCTATCGGCATTATTTCCATACTTTCACTCGGAGATATCGAGCAGACTCAGAAGAAAAGCGTAATCAAAGGCGGTATCCCTGAGGTGCGCATATCTTCCCGACACACCCGAATGCCCGGAATCGATATTCATTTTGAGTAGAAGGATGTTGTTATCGGTTTTGAGGGCTCGCAATTTGGCCACCCACCTGGCCGGTTGCCAGTACTGCACCCGCTGATCGTTCAGGCCGGAGGTGACCAGCAAAGCGGGGTATTTCCGGGCCGTCACATTTTCATAAGGAGCATACGACTTGATATATTCATAATCTTCCTTGCGGGCGGGGTCGCCCCATTCCTCGTATTCGCCGGCGGTCAGCGGCGCCGCTGGGTCAAGCATGCTGTTCAGAATATCGACAAAGGGGGCGGTGGCGACAGCGCCGCAGAAAAGGTCCGGGCGCAGGTTGATAACGGCGCCGACCAGAAGCCCTCCTGCGCTCCCTCCTGAAATGACCAGCCTCTCCGGAGAGGTGTAATTTTCAGCAAGGAGGTGTTCGGCACAGGCGATGAAGTCGGTAAAGCTGTTTCTTTTCTGTTTCAATCGTCCCTGTTCGTACCAGCGATGCCCCAGTTCATCGCCGCCCCGGACATGAGCGATGGCATATATCACACCGCGATCCAAGAGGCTCAGCCGGTCGGAAATGAAAAAAGGTTCGGCGCTCATGCCGTAAGCGCCATAGGCGTAAAGGAGGAGCGGACTCTGCCCATCGCGCTTAATCCCTTTCTTGTATACCAATGATATCGGGATTTTGGTGCCGTCAGGCGCGATCGCAAAAATCCTTTCGGAATGGTACTGTTCGGGGTCATGCCCCCCCATAACCTCGTACTGCTTGACAAGCACCCGTTCCCGGGTATTCATATCATAATCATAAGCGGCGATCGGGGCCACCATGGAGCAATACATGTAACGAAGCAGGGAAGTATTGAATTCACGATTTCCCGACGACCAGAGAAAATAGGTCGGTTCCGGAAAATCAATATAATGGAATTCATTGGTACGTATATCGATGACCCGAATTCTTTTCAGACCCGCCTCCCGCTCATAGACGACCAGATGATTCCGGAATGCATCATAACCATCGACCAGAACAGCCTCTCGATGGGGCAGGAAATCAAGCCAATTTTCGGGGGCGGGATTTTCTATGGGCGCAACAACCACTTTGAAGTCGCCGGCCCGTTCGTTGGTCAGAATGTAAAATTTATCCCCTATATTTTCGACCGCATAATCCACCCCGGCCCGCCGCGGCTTAATCAGGCGAAACGATTCCAAGGGAGTGTCGGCCGACAGGTAGTGCATTTCGGCGGTCAAATTGCTACCGGAACGCAAAAGAAGATATCGGTTATCTTTCGTTTTGGCGTTAAAAAGATAGCAGGTCGGGTCCTTTTCCTCATAGATCATCTCATCCTGCGATGGTGCCGTTCCCAGGACATGCCTGTAAAGCCGATACGGACGCAGCGAATCATTGAGCACCGTATAGAATAAAGTACGATTATCGTTGCCCCATTCTACCGCGCCGGCAACGCCAAAGATTGTCTCGGGAAAAAGACTCCCGGTGCGCAGATCTTTAATGTAAAGGGTGTGTGATTCGGAGCCGGTTGTATCCACGGCATAAGCGAACAACTGCTGGTCGGGACTGACCCGGAAGAATCCCAGGGAATAATATCGATGTCCCTCGGCCAGAACGTTGTTATCGATGATGATTTCTTCGGGGGCCGAAGGTTCGTCTTTCCGGCGGCACATGATACTGTGAGGCTTCCCTTTCTCCGAACGGTTGAAATATAGATAATGGCCGATTCTAACCGGAGGCGACCAATTATCTTCCTTGATCCGTGCGAGCATTTCCTGAAAGAGTTTTTCCTGCAGTCCCTCAACCGGTTTCATCACCTCCGCCGTGTAGCGGTTTTCCGCTTCCAGATAAGCCATCACCTCAGGATTGGACCTGTCGGTCAGCCAGGCATAATTGTCGGTAAGGAGATCGCCATGCAAGGTACTTTGCGAGGGAATTTCCCTGGCCAGAGGCGGTTTTATTTTTCTCACCCGCTCAAAAATAGAGGCCGCCGCCAGGAGGCCGGCGGAGGCCAGAATGCCAAAAATTGATTCAAATCCGGTTGGCTGCAAAGTCATTCATCTAACTCGCCGATAGCACTCGATACGCAATTGCTGTTTTTTCAAATTCCAACACCAAGAGTCCAGCAATTCCGGGGGTAATCTATGGATTGAAAGGCCTATTGTCAGCAGAAAATTGCAAAAATTAGAGCCGCCGGACCTCTTCGGCTGAGAAATTCAAGAGCGTATCATGATGAGAAGTAATCGGGGCCATAAACCAGAGTTGCTCCCAGATGTCCGGTCACCCCTATGATGAGAGATAATACGAACAGGGCTATCCGATATCGCCAGAGGCGGGAAATAGTCTCGCGGCGCTGAAACTGAAAGGCGAGGAATGCCACCACGGGAGTCATTATGGCCGAACTAATGCCGAATATCCGGTGCCAGTGGAAATAAGCCCTGAGAATTGCCGGATAAGCGGTGCCGGAGCCTGCGGCCAGCCCGAGAAGCGCGGACAGTACCGAAAAAGCCGCCGCAAGATAGATTATTCGAACACCAATAAGCTCATAGCGTGGATTTCTTTTGATCATTGAAAAAAGAGTAAAGAGAAGAGCCGTGAAAGTCAGGGCAATCGGGAAATGGACCACCAAGGGATGGAATTTACCGATAAAGGCAACCGGGCTTGTTTTCTGCGGGGTAGGCACTGATTCTTCCGTCACGGTTGTCTCAGCCGCAGCCTTACCGGCCGTTTCGCCGGTTGAAACGACAGAGGCAAACTGGGGAAGACCGGCCAGGTACTTTTCCGGGTCAGCCAGAAAATCTCTGCGGCATTTGTTGCAGCAAAAATAGACTCTTTTCCCCTGATAATCGGTGAAGATATTTTGATCAACCATCTCACCGGCCAGTACCGGACAGGTGCTGTTGGTGATCTCCGCATGAGCTGGAAAGGAGAAGAAAACAAGCGAGGCAAGCAAAAAGAATATTGCCGGAAGCGGCATTTTTGAACTTGCCCGCAGATACCTGGAAATCGGAAGAAGGCCGAGACCACCGAGAAAAGATGCTCTTTTCCTGTTGCACTGATGCTTGATTGGTTGGTAATATCTCACCAGATTTCTCATGGTCACGGCCTTTTCCTCATTGCCTACTTAGTTTTAGTGTCCCATGCCTTCATGCATCATATGGCCGGAGGTACTATCTTTCATCGGCGGTGTTTCTTTAGCGGCCGGTTTATCCATCTTGGTCAGGAAATTTGCCGGAGATTTCTGGAACTCAGCCACGCACTTTTTGCAGCAGAAATAGATGCGCCGCCCCTGGTAGTCGGTATATATGGCTTTGTCGATTTCCTCGCCGCTTACCGGGCAGGCGGTCTGGATATTCTTAAACAGGACACCTTCCTCGGCCGCTTTCTGGAAATACTTATCCGGATTAGCCTTCAGCTTGGAAATACATCCCGGACAGCAAAAATATACCCGCTGCCCCTGAATATCGGTAAAGACCGTAGTATCGATCTTATTCCCCATCACCGGACAGAGAGTCTGGCTCTTTAGCGCCTTCGGCGCCGACGGTGCCGGGGTGGCCGTCTGTTCGACCGCATAGCCATTGGAAAAGGTCATCAGCACGACCGCCAGAAGTGGTAAAGCAAAAATGAAAAGCTTTCTCATCGATGAACTCCTTTCAAGAATTCAGTTTACTTATTAAAGACTAATTTTATCTTATCTTTTTGATTATTATAATGCGTCTTTCTTTCAAGGTTCATGTTCTTTTTCAGCTATTATCTTTCAGTGGTCATATCAATTTTGATGCCGGATCGGGTCGCTCGCGATAACTCTTTGTAATATAATAAATTATACCTTTTTGTGGCTGAGGCCATAATTAATGAACCGAAACTATTGTTGACCGCTGGGAAGAAAATTCAACAATATTCTACATTAATTATGTATAATTGAATGTCGAATGACGAAACAGGATTAAGCAGCTATCATAAAGGATAATTAGAACCTATCTAATTGTTGCAAAGGTGCTCGTGCCCAACTCACTCTTTGAAAAAAATCAGACTGACCGGTGGTGGAAAATGGTCACTCTGGCGCTGACGGTTGCCCTGACAGTGGCTATCCATTACGGTTGGATAATCGAACCACTTTTCGGCCATTCTAATTGGGGACATGCTATCCATAGCCGTCTTTGTTATATCCCGATTGTGGTAGCGGCCGCCTGGTTCGGCCTGCGGGGGGCGCTCTTGACCGCCCTGGCGATATCGGTGCTGGTTCAGCCCTATATCTTTCTTCTGAATAATCCTCACGTTGATGTCTCCAGCGAGCTGGTGGAAATAATATTTTATTTTGCGCTCGCACTTCTCACCGGGGCCCTGATTGACCGGGAATCGCGGATCCGGCGCCGGCAGGAAGAGACCCAGCTTCAACTGGAACGCTCGCACAAGCTATCGATTATCGGGCAAATGGCGGCCGGAGTGGCGCATGAAATAAAGAATCCGCTGGCCTCCATTAAGGGAGCCGTCGAAATTGTGGCCGGCGAGAGCGCCACCGCCGAGGAGAAACAGGAGTTCCGGGGGATAATTAACAAAGAGATCAAACGTATCGATAGTACGGTCAAGGAATTTCTGGAGTTTGCCCGTCCCAGGGAAATGGCGCTGCACCGAATCAATCTGGGTGATACCGTACGAACCTCACTTAAACAGCTGCAAGGTCAAATCAATCAGGGCGGGCTGGAGCTTCAGGCCGAAATTGCGGATGACATTTATGTTCCGGCCGATGCCGAACAGATTCATCAGGTACTGCTAAATCTTATTTTGAACGCCATAGAGGCCTCACAACCCGGCGGGCGCGTAGAGGTGACTCTATCCACCGACCATGCCGAAGTGCAACTTGCCGTGCGTGATTTTGGCGGCGGAATCAGCGGGCCGGACAAGGAGAGAATTTTCGAACCGTTCTATACTACCAAAACCAAAGGCACCGGACTCGGGCTGGCGATTACCAAATCGATAATTGACCGGCACCGGGGGCGAATTGAAGTCGAAAGCAGATTGAATGAAGGGACGGCCTTTCATATCACCCTGCCGATCGACAGGGGGAGCCGATGAGCATAAAGATTCTTCTGGCCGATGACGACCCCAGTTTACGCCGGGTGATACAGTACAAGCTGAAGCAGAAAGGGTATGAGGTAAATGCGGTCGAGGATGGAGAGAAAGCGCTCGATGAATTGAGCCGCAACCGCTATGACCTGCTGCTCTCCGATATCAAGATGCCCGGTCTTGACGGTCTGGAACTTCTTGAACGCTCCAAGCAGGTGCAGTCTGACCTTGAAGTGATCCTTATCACCGCTCATGCCACGGTGCCAATGGCGGTCGAGGCGGTGAAACTGGGCGCTTTCGATTATTTGACCAAGCCATTTGAGGATGACGAGCTTTTCGGCGCCGTCGAGAAGGCGCTCCGGTTTAAGAAACTTGAGGATGAGAACCGCCTTCTGCGGCAACAACTGGATGGAAAAGAATTTTTCCGGAATATCGTCGGTGTCTCCAAGCCGTTCAAGGACCTGCTGGCACTGGTGGAAAAAGTGGCCCCGAGCGATGCCACCGTGCTTCTTACCGGCGAATCGGGAACCGGCAAGGAGTTGATTGCACGGGCGTTACATTTCAAAAGCCACCGGAGTGGAAAGCCGTTTGTGGCGGTCAACTGCGCCGCAATACCGAGGGAACTGCTGGAATCGGAGCTTTTCGGCCATGTCAAAGGAGCTTTCACCGGCGCCATTAAAGACAAAAAGGGAAAATTCGAATTGGCGGATGGCGGCACGCTTCTGCTCGATGAAGTCAGCGAACTGAGTACCGAACTTCAGGCCAAACTTCTCCGCATCATACAGGAGCGGGTGATAGAACCGGTGGGAGCGGAGGTTGTTCGGGAAATTGATATCCGTCTCATTGCTTCCACCAATATTGATTTGAAAAAGCGAATCGCCGGGGGGAAATTCCGTGAGGACCTTTTCTACCGCCTGAATATTATCCCGATGGCGGTCCCCGGGCTGCGGGAGCGGCTTGATGACATCCCGGTGCTGATCGGCGAATTTCTGAGTCGGTACAGTCCACAGCAAAAAATCGAGATTGATGACCGTCTGTTGGGGCGCCTCAGGGATTATCATTGGCCGGGCAATATCAGAGAACTGGAAAACCTGATCGAGCGGATGGTGGTCTTGAGAAAGTCGAATCTTCTCACGCCGGGCGATCTCCCGCCTGATTTTGGTATGAGTGATACACGGTCGCAAGGCGGCATCGTTTCTCCAAATACAAATCTGACTTTTCATGAAGCGGAAAAGAAGCTGATTGTCGAAGCTTTGGACCGTTTCGGGTGGAATCGCTCCAAAGCGGCCGAACACCTGAAAATACCGCGCCATATCCTTATTTATCGGATGAAGAAATATGGTATATTCTATAAAAACGTCGCTCCGCCATCGGAGGAAAAGGAGTAATTGATCCATTCGGGATGACTGCACGGTAATTGAACTATGAATGCAAAGAAACTGATTAAGAATATTTTGGGGTGGCTGATCGCGGCGGCAATCATTTATATCCTTTTCCGCACGATCTATAACAACCGAGCGGAACTTGAGAACTGGGATTGGCGGATAGACTGGTTCTATGCCTTCCTTTCGATAATCACTCTCATGGGAGCGTATGTCTGCGGGAGCATGATCTGGCGCGCGGTGCTGGAAGGTTTTGGAATCAAAGTTGCGCTGCATGAATCGTTCCGGGTGGTATATCTGGCCAATCTGGGAAGGTACATTCCGGGGAAAGTCTTTCAGGTCGTGGGGATGGTGGGCCTGGCCAAACAATTGGATATTCCGGCTAAAGTGTCGCTGGCCTCTTTTGCCCTGATACAGGCGTACGCCTTGCCGGCCTCGTTTGTACTCATCGGTTTCTTTTTCCTGTTTGGACATCCGCCCGACTCACTGGTGATTTTCCGCGATGTGATGTATATTTTCATGGGGGCGGTGCTGCTCTTTTTCCTGTTCCTCTTTTTCAAACCGGATGGATTGAACTGGGCCCTGAACAAGGTCCTTAAGCTTTTCAAAGGGGAACCGGTCAATTACTGCCCCGCCATGCGGAACCGGATCGTTATTTTTGTATGGTGTCTTCTTAACTGGGGCCTGTTCGGTGTCTCTTTCTATTTTTTCACTAAAGCGTTGATGAATCTGGCGAACGGGTTGGGTTTTGTATATATGGCCGGCTCTTATGTAACTGCTTATATAGTCGGGTATGTGACTTTTCTTTCGCCGGCGGGATTGGGTGTGCGTGAGGGCGTGATGTCGGCACTTTTGGCGCCCACTTTCGGCGGGCCGGTGGCCGCCTCGATTGCACTGATACATCGGGTTTTGATAACGATTGCCGAAGCAGCCATAACCCTTCTGGCGCTGGCGACCTATAAGATTCGTCGTCGCGACAATAATAATACTCATTCGGGATAACCGCCGGGCAGACGTCCTGAGGCTTTCCCAAAAGCACTGTGTTCGGCTGAAATCGAATCATGAGACATCCTCTACTCGTCTTCCGGTTGTCTGCCTGTAATATCCATACCATGTAACGCGGATGGCAACCGATCAATCGAGGCACGGCGTGCCGATCGTAATTATTGCAGCCAGATAGGGACACGACATTGATGAACTGGTCTTTTCCTCATTGTTAATCCCGAATTTTCTTATTATTTTATCGGCATATGCAATCAATCGGAACTTCTCGATTGTCAGACATCATCGCGAAGACTCTTTGCTGGTCGACTTTGTTTTCTGCCGCGGGCTTCACGATCGCCGGTTTTCTCGGCACACCCTCGCTATGGGGTATAAATCACATCTATTTCCTCTCGCCACAGTATGTCATCTTATACTTGCTCGCTTTTGCGGCGATGATAGTTGTCAGTATCCTGCCCGATTCACTGCCACAGGTAGAATCATCAATCAATCGCATCAGTAGCTGGCTCTGGGGGGATAGGCGCGCACCGCGTTTGACGCTGGTCGCATGCTGCCTGCTACTTTTCATAATCTTTCATGCGCGGGTGCAACTGCTCGGCGACAGCTATACTTGGTTGGCTGTGTTTGGCAGCGGCGAAGCGTACATTCACAAACTGACAGAACCGGGGTCCATATTCCTTCTGCGGCAATTGCAGAGTATTATGGGCGCTTATACATCCCAGACCGCGCTTCATGCCTTTCAAATCCTATCCTATATTTCCGGTGTCGTCTACCTTTATTGTGTGATTCTAATTATCAGGCAGATCGCCGACCATGCCCCGACACGTCTTTTGGGACTGACTTCGCTTATCTTTTCCGCTACGGTACTCCTTTTTTTCGGATATGCGGAATTTTATTCAATGGTTTGGGCTCCTGCGACCCTTTTCATCTATCTGTCCCTGCGCTGGTTGAAGACCGGTCGCTGGCTTTGGGCGGCAATTATTGTTTATTTTGTCGCGCTCATGATGCATCTGCAGGCGCTTTATTTCCTGCCGGGTGTTGCCTATCTGCTCCTGAGGGCGGTTGAAAATACTAAAGCACGAATACTTGCACGTGTGGTAATCGCCGCCTCACTGATTGGCGGTATAATCCTCTTTCTCTGGCTGTACAGGTCCAGAATTGATTTCGAAATTCTCATATTACCTCTGTTCCACGGCCGTCCTCTTGCCGACGATTATTTTATTTTCAGTCTTCCGCATTTGCTGAATATTATCAATCTGGTCTTTCTCATTTTCCCGGGGGCGTTGACTTTAGCGGTAATTTGGTTCTTTTATGGTAAGAAGAGTCTGCGGAGTCCGGTTGCCGCATTCCTGGCCTCTTTGTCGGCAGGCGGACTGGCGTTCCTTCTTCTCTTCGGCGCAGGTACAACCATGGCCCGTGATTGGGATATTATGTCATTGAGTTTGCTCGCCCCACTGCTTCTCATAATATATCAGATCGATCAAAAGGGGAGTTTTCGATCATTCAAAACCGTGATATCTTACGCACTCCTGGCGGCTCTGATGACTTTTGCTTTCGTGGCCGTAAACAGACAATCGCCTGTCGCCGAGGAGCGATTCAGGACGCTTCTCGACAGCAGAAATGAAAACGGCTGGATGATATTGGCCGATCATTATCTTCAGAAAGGCGATACCACCAGTTATATACAGGTAGTGAGAGAAAGGGATAGGATCTTTCCCAATCTGGCGCGCCTTCAGTTGGCCTATGCTTATCTCGAAAAAGGTGAATATGCCAGAGCGACGAACCTGGCCCGAGAGTTGTATTTGGCCAATCCCTACAATCCTGATTTCCTTCAGATTATGGGCAATCTGTACGGCAAGGAAGGGCGCAGCGATTCCGCGCTGGAATTTTATCATCGGGCGCTGGCGATCCGCCCGTTTAATACTTCATTGATGAATGAACTCGGCCAGCTTTATATAAAAGAGGCCCAATATGACAGCGCCCTGATTTTCCTTGAACGAGCGCATCGATACACCCCGACCCTCACTCATATAACCGAGAGCATCGCCCTTGCGCATTTCTATAAACAGGATTATGACAAAGCCTCGGCCCTTGCCGATACCCTTTTCGCGGCCGATAAAAATTCCCCCGGGGGTCATCTGGTCAAAATGGTGATCGCCCTTAAATTCGGAGACAGGAATCAGGCGGCCCAGCATTACCGGCAATATCTCATTTATGGCCGCGAACGATCCGATTACCCGAAAATCTCCGCCTATTACAAGAACCTTGCCCAATGAACTCTGGCGTGCCTTTTTGGTCAGGATGCAAAACCCTTGACATTCGGGGCATTTTAGTTATATAAATGGAAATGAAAGGACCATCGTGAGGCTATCTCTTTCAGGCGAAATCAATCGGTGCCGCGGGCGGTTGCTTCTCATAGCCCTGATATCAGTTGTTTTTATTGTCTCATGCGGTGACACCCCGGTCTCGCCCATAAACCGACAGCCCGTGGGGCCGAAACTGAGTATCCCCGACTCGACCTTTAATTTCGGTAACACGCCGACCGTTTCCACCGTCAGCCATACTTTCTGGCTTTATTCAACCGGCGATGATACGCTCCGTATCACGCGGATAAATCCCGGCTGAGGTTGCACCTATACGCCTTTGGACAAGGCGGTTCTTCCTCCCGGCGACAGCGCCGCTCTCGAGATTGTTTTCACCATCGGAGAATTTCAGGGTCATTTGACTAAACGACCGGCTATCTACACCGCCGCCGATTCAACCAGGCCGGCCGCGTTCGTTCAGATCACAACCAATGCCATCGCCGCCGACAATTCAGAGATGACCCTGCTGATCACGCCGCAGAAATTCGAGCTCCCGTCCTACGACACCCGCGATTCCCTTTCGTTATTGATAACCAACAGAGGTGACCACCGCGCCTGGCTGGACCTGGTTGATTTCCCATCGTCTCTTCTCGAAATACAGTTTCCCGGCTCCATCCCGGCGCACGATTCGGCCGCGGCGATGATTCATTTCAGACCCGAAGCCGATTCTGTATCTTTTTCCAAATCGATAACTATCGAGCTTGGTGATTCGTTTCACACGCGCTACACTATCCCGATAAAACATATTCATTAGGCGAGAGATTTTCCGACCATTATATTATTGTCGTGCAATGTATTATAGCGTTCCCGGCGGATTTTGACCCTTTCTTGATGCGGCGGTCGAATCGGGAGTTAATTGCCTTTTTTTATCCTCAATTTTCACGCCTAAGTTACTATAAATTGTTGATTTAGGGGGTTGCCGAAAAAGCCGAAATGTGTTATAATATATGACTTTAGTATTTGATATAAAGGAGTTGTAATATGACAGTTTCGTTGAGAGATAAAGCGACTCTCGGGTATTCCTCGATCCCCGATAAAGAGATTTTAGACCTTGAACATATTTATGGCGCCACTCATTACCGCCGCCTGCAGGCGATTGTTCGGAAAACTCAGGGTGCCTGGCTTTATACCCAGGATGGCCGAAGAATTCTCGATTGCCTGGCCGCCTACAGCGCCGCCAATGCCGGCCACCATCATCCCAAAATCGTCGATGCGCTGGTGAAAGCGCTTCAGGAGGGGTACGGCTCGGTGATATCGAATGTCGTTTATACCGATGTCCTGGCTCTGTTCCTGAAAAAAGTCGCCGAGTTTGTTCCCCAACTGGGGGTGCGGTTCGGCCAAAACGGCAACAAGGTTCTCCCCAAGAACGGCGGCGTGGAATCGGTGGAGACCGCGATCAAACTGGCGCGGTATTATGGCTGGAAAGAAAAAGGGATCCCCGATGGCCGGCAGGAAATAATCGTCTACGAAAACAATTTTCATGGCCGGATGATTACCATTATCTCTTTCTCCACCACCCCCAAGTACAAAGAGGGATTCGGCCCGCTGACACCGGGATTCAAAATTGCCCGCTACGGCAGCCTCGAGGAAACCGAGAAGCTGATTAACAAGAACACTTGCGGCATACTGGTGGAGCCGATGCAGGGCGAGGGAGGGATGTACCAGCCGCCGAAAGGATTCCTGAAAGGCCTTCGCGAGCTGGCCGACAAGCACAACCTGCTGTTGCTTTTTGATGAGATTCAGGTCGGCATGGGGCGGACCGGCAAGAGGTTCTGTTTTGAGCACGAGAATGTTATCCCCGATGCCATCATGCTGGGCAAGGCAATCGCCGGCGGGCTGGTGCCGGTCTCGGTGCTGGTGACCAACACTTCCCTGATGGATCTGGCATTCAAACCCGGGTCCGATGGCTCCACATTCGGCGGGTATCCGCTGGCCTGTGTGGCCGGGCTGGCCGCCATGGAGGTAATGGTCGAGGAGAAACTGGCGGAACGTTCCGCCGCCACCGGCAAGATACTGAAAAAGAAAATCCTTGATGTTGCCTCCCGCTCAACTCATGTCAAAGAGGTGCGGGGTGAGGGTCTGTTTATCGGGGTCGAGGTGAAAAACGGCGATGCCATGGTTTTCTGCGAGAAATTGCTCGGCCACGACATGCTCTGCAACGACAGTCATCACCACACTATCCGCATCTCGCCGCCGCTGATTATCAATGATGATGAGGTTGATTATATTGCCGAAAGATTAGAGCGCGTGCTGGTTGATTAATAAATAGAATACCCACTCTCTTATATACCCGAAGCGTCCCCCCGCAAGGGCGGGGGACGCTTTTTTCTATCCAAATCTTGAATAGCTGTTCGGTAATGTCAATATTAGTGTGGAAATTGGTATATCCTTTTTTTCATTTATTTAGGCTGCTTTTTGTATCATGTTTTTGTTGGTTTTTATTATTTCATTGTTTCTGTGCCATTTATGATTGAAATAGTTGAATAAAGCATAAACGATTCTCCGGCAGCTTGGGGCGTTTTGGAAATATCCCATTATTTTCAGACGCCGTCTTACCTCACGGAAGGCTCTCT